>JAUSLX010000013.1 GCA_030645775.1 Gallionella sp.
ATCGTCAGTCTCCTCACCCGCCGCCCAATAACGGGGCTTTAACCAGAAAAATCAGCAGAAGGTGTGAGCAGGTATTTTGCCGAAAGATGAATGCGTGTAAAAACACAATAAGATGCAACTTGAGTCATAATCGTCCTTGTTTTATCCGCCCGCCGGACCTGTTGTTTTTAATTACGTAAATTTTCAGCAAAAAATGCCGACACTCTTCAGCCTGCCTCCGCATATATATGTCTTCGCCGCCCTGCTCGGGGCGTTGCTGCTTTCATTTGCGATATTTTCCTTGCTGCCGTCTTTTGTCGTGTCGCGGCAATTGTTCGCTGTGAACAATAAGCTGGCTGCACTGAACGGGGTGTCGGATGGCAGTCTGGGGCAAATTTTTCAGAAGGCTGGCGTCCTCGAACATCTGTGGCGGGAATATGCGGATTCGTTGCACAAGCAGGTTGTAGAAGGACAAGCAATGCGTCTGCGTTCCACCCTTCCCGCCAGCGTTGTCTTCAGGCCGGAAATTCTGGTGGATATTCCATTGCGCACGGACTTCTTCAAACATCTCCCAGGATTATTTACCGGGGTTGGCATCATCGGGACGTTCTATGGGCTATTAATCGGCTTGCAGTCTTTTGTCGTTTCCGAAAATCCGGTCATCGTTCGTGCAAGCCTGACTCGGCTGCTGCACGGTGTATCCGAGGCATTTCTCGTTTCGGCTGTGGCGATCACGCTGGCGATGGTAGTCACCTTCATAGACAAATTGGTACTTACCCGTCTGAATGCCCAGGTAGAGCAGTTGGCGCAATTGCTGGATGGTTTGTTCGAGAGTGGTGCGGGTGAAGAGTATCTGGCAAGGCTGGTGCGCGCATCTGAATCGTCCTCGATGCAAACAGCGGGACTGCTTCAGGGCGAGTTAAAACAGATGCTCACCGAGCTGACCGAAAAACAGATCGCAGCGACACACGCCGGAACAATCGCGCTTGGCGACCGCATTGCAGCAAGTATCGAAGCCAGTATGAAAGCGCCGCTGACTGAAATTTCCTATGCCTTGAAAAATGCCGGCAATGATCAGGGAGCTGCATTGCAAACCATGCTGGCGAGTATGTTTGAGAACTTTAATCATCAAATGAAGGATTTGTTTGGCGGGCAGGCCGCTGATATGAGTAGTTTGCAAAAGCAAACTCTGACTGCGCTGCAGGCGACTGTTGAGCGCCTGGAAAGTATGTCTGCGGAGGCAGGGGCGGCAGGACGGCGCAGTACGGATGCGGTGGCTGAGCAGCTTGCCGCCTCAATCGCGGCAGCAGAGTCCCGCCAATCCGTCATGAACAACGAACTTGGAAAATTTATTGAGCAAATGCGTCTGACAGCGGCCCGTTCACAGGGCGAAGCGCAGGGGCAATTGCAAAGCGCGCTGAATGAACTGTCAGGACGCATGGGAGAAGTCATTGATGGTTTGAGTGCCCAAGTGCTTGCGACTACCGATGTCAGCCGTAAGCATCAGCAGGATTTGCTGGCGCAGAGCAAGGATTTTGTAGGGCAATTCGGCGGGCAAATGACTGAAGTGGTTGAGGGCGTCAATCGAGCTGTAGCCGAGATGAAGTCGGCTGTCATGGCGATGCGCAATGCTACCGGCGAGGCCATGCTCGGCTTCAACAAGGGGGCAGACACTCTGTCTTTGGCTGCACAGGATTTTGCCAGAGCCGGGCAGGGCGTCAGTTCTGCATTGGATAAAACGGCGTTGGTGGCGGGGCAGCTTACTCAGGCAGCGGGCAACGTGGCCGCCGCATCGACAGGGCTGGGCGAAATGTTTGCTGATTACCGGGGCACGCGTGATTCCATGATTGAACTGGTAGGGTCCTTGCAGTTGCTTGTCGAGCAGGTGCGCCGCGAGGCATCCATGTCTGGCGAGGTGATCTCAAGAATAGAATCTGCCACGGGCAAGCTAGTCGCCGCACAGCAAAATGCGGACAGCTATTTGACGAAAGTATCAGAAGTGATCGCCGTAGCACATGAGTCTTTCAGCGAGGGAATGGTTAAGGCCGTTGGCGAGGCGAATCGCGATTTTCACCAGGCTTTGTCCGACTCCGTGAAGCTGTTGCGTGAAGGGATACATGAGCTGGAAAGCACGCTGGATGCAGCCACCAGTATTTAGTACAGCAATTTCATGATAAACAAATTTCTGACGCCTGGTCGCCGTAATAAAGAAGAGGGCGAAAAACCGTTCTGGATTTCATTCGCCGATCTGATGACAGCACTGATGGTGATGTTTCTGCTGGTCATGAGCGTGGCGCTGCTGGCTGTTACCAACGAAATCTCGGAGGCGGATCGCAATAAGGCAACACGCGAACAGGAAATTGATCTGCTGCTGGCGAAAATTGAAAAGGCGGCTGAAAATCATCCGGGGATATCCGTTGACAAGAGTCGGGCGGTGATTGATTTTGGTGAGCGTGCGCGTTTCGATACCGGCAGTTCGCAGCTCTCCGGTGTGCAGGCTCAATATCTGAGTCAATTCGTCTCTGAGATGCTGGTGATCGCGCAAGATGAACTGGGCAGTAAATGGCTCAAGCGCATAGTCGCCGAAGGTTACGCCGACCAGCGCGGTGATTATTTGCTGAATTTGAATCTGAGCCTGCAGCGCAGCCAGCGGGTGTTGTGCGCGTTGCTGTCACCCGCGCCCACCCAGGCCTATATGTTGACCCCGGCAGAAAAGGAGCAGGTGCGCGATTTGTTTCTGGTAGGCGGATACTCCTTCAATTCAGCCAAAGAATCGCTGGAGGAAAGTCGTCGTATCGAACTGCGCATGGAATTTTTTGGTGTAGATGAAGTGCGCCCCGCACTGAACGAAATTCCACGCGGAAATTTCGGCACTTGCCGAATATAGAACGATGGATGTACTTGAGCAACTGCAAGGCACGTTGCGCAATCTTAATCAGCTTGCACTCGCCAGGATGCGCCCCGGTGATACGCTACAGTTGTTGGATGAGCTGTCCAAACTGCAAATATGGATAGGCGCTGCGTCGCGACTGGAGGAGCCGTCATCAGGCACCATAGAGGAAGCGCTTCTGGACTATCGGCAGAAGAAATTTATCAAGGGGTTGCGTCAGATACGGCTGGTTTGCTATGGCTGCACACAAAATATCGCCGGCGAGTCATTGATTGAAAATCGTGAATATTTCGGTAAATTGCTCGAATATGTTGATAAATACACCAATCGTCGTCGATCGTTCCGTAAAATTTATCGCGGTCTGTTAAATAGCTATTTTGCTTATGATCCTCATGCGCCGGATAGCAGCTTAGTCGGGCGCAGCAACTGGGAGATGCTGAGAGTATTTTTGGCAAAACACCTGGATAGCTTGCTGACAGGCATATTCACGCCGGAGTGGCTTTCAACCCTGATCCGCCATCCCGGTCTGTTGGGCGAGCATCCCGGACTGCCTTTCGATACCCTGCTATTACAGGGCGATGCGTCGGTGTTTAATGAGGCTCGCGGGCATCTCGAAATCAATGTTGAATCCTGGCTGGTACGAGAAATTGTCATGGGGCCATTCAAGGTCGTTGAATGTATGGACGATTCGACTTTTAAGGAGCATATGGATAGCCTTTTGCTTCTGTTGAGCGATTATCCGCTCTATGCTGGGATGGGCCTGAAAGTTCTGCTGGATCGCTATGCGCAATGCGAAGACAGGGATGTCCATATCTCGCTCAGAGATTTTTCAACAGGACTTTGGGGTAACCCATGGTTGCCGGAAAATGCACACCAATGGCAGTGCGGCGCGAATGCCAGAGCCATGCTGGAACACTGGCTCAAGCGCCACTTGTTGAGCGAATTTTTTAGCCTGCTGTCCGATGATGTGGCTGCGCGACGCCTGAACTTTTGGGATATCTACAGCAAAGATATGACGGGTATGTATTTCGCGCTGGGAAAAGAGGCATATGCCATTGAAAATATGGCCCTGTATAAATTTCGCAAGGCTGCAAAAGGGTTGCTGGTCAGGCTGACTGAGGAAAAACAGGATGCACACATTTGTATCATGCAGTTCGAGCATCATCATGTCGTGGAATTCAATCGCCAAAATAATGCCGCTTACTTCTATGACACCAGGCAGGGAATTCCTTCCTTTTATTTTAGTAAAGGCTGGGTGGAAATAGGCGCGGTCAGTACCCGGAATATTACCGAAGGGGCTGATGTTACACGGCTCTCCAATCCGTTACGCCATCAGGATATGAAGCGGTTTACCTGGGAAGGGCGGTTCGCGCAGGAGTTGGGCGTGACCGAAAACGGCATTGTGTCGTTCTGTCGGAAGTATCAATGCTTGTATGACGATAAACGCAATCAGGACGGACATCAGTGGATAATTCCGGCGGTCGCCAATAAGTACGGACGGGAAGTCTGGTCCGTATTGACCGGGTGGGGGTTCAGCTTTTCGGAGAAAGAGGGGGGCTATTTCCGTTTAGCCTGAAAACCGCAGTTGTCCACGAAAAATACGAAACGGGGTAAGCAGGCAATCCGCACAGCGGATACTCGCAAAAAACACGCTACGCTGGCTATTTCCGTTTATGACCCGACATCCGAGCATCCATGCTGTGAATTGCCAGCCCGGATATTTATTTCATCGGCAGACGCACCGCAATTTGTGTCCCGGCCCCCGGCTTGCTGGAGATAGTAACCTTGCCGCCGAGTTGGCCGATGCGCTCCTGTATGCCGCGCAATCCGAATGAACGTGGCTTGCCGGGCGCGGATTCGTCAAATCCCTGACCATCATCCGAAACGATCAGCTCTATGCATTTATCGCAGTTGATAAGATTCGTACAGACTTTATTAATGTCAATTTTTATTTGAACTTGTTGTGCTGCCGCGTGTTTCATGATGTTGTTCAGCGTCTCCTGAAATACGCGAAACAGGGTGATGGATTGCTCGTCTGAAATATCAAAACTACCTTTTGACTGGCTGATTTTACAGGGTATGCCCGTGCGCTTGGTGAACTCATTGGCTTCAATTTCAATTGCGGCGACGATGCCAAAACAATCGAGAAAGCCCGGACGCAGGCTGTGTACCAGATCATTCGCCGTCTTTCCCGCAGTGTTCAGCAAGTTATCCATGCCTTGCATTTTTTCCCGCAGCGCGCTGTCGCCAGGGGGGAGGCGTTGTGCAACCCAGGATAAATCCATTTTTAAAGCGGTCAACAACATGCCTATTTCATCGTGTATCTCCCGCGCGATGCGGGTGCGTTCTTCTTCCTTGATGGTTTCAATATGTGAAGAAAGTTCGCGCAGGCGCTGTCGGGACTGTGTAATTTCAATTTCAGCTTGCTTGTTGTGGGTGATGTTGACCATGAAGCCTTTCCAGAGCGTGCCCTGAGAATTGGTTTCGTGATGTTTGGCTCGTAAATTCACCCATTTTATTTCCTGATTGGAGGGCAGGATGATACGCCCTTCCCAATTCCAGGCGGTGGCGTTGGCGGCTGATTGCCGCATGCGCTGATTGAAGGCTACAGCATCATCAGGATGCAATCTGTTCAGCCATAATTGTGGTTGTCGTTCCAATTCGAGCGGGGTTATGCCGAGCAGATCAAGACAGCCTTCGCTTACGTAGGGGAAGTGCAGTGCACCATGGCTGTCCAGCCATATCTGACAAGCCATACCAGGCAGGCTATCCAAAAATGAATAAGGCGTGTTGTCACTCTTGAGTCCATTCTTGCAGCATAAAATGGCGCTCCACTCACGTTCCTCCAGTGCGGCGGCCAGTGTGCTCGCATCGCTAATGGAGCGGTGTACTACGGTGGCTAATTGCGGTGAGAGTTGCGCAATTACCCCGCGATCGCAATCTGCGCTTGGTTCTATGCTCAATACAAAGGTGGTTCCCGACATTGTTAGGCTGGTCATGTGTGATGAGTGCGGGGGACAGCTTACTATAAGGGTGTGCGGCACGGCAACCTGACTGGACATGAAAGTCGGAATTCCGGGTGGCCGCTGAGTCATTGCTGGCGTCCTGAATTCTGGTCAATCTTGCTGTTTATGGAGTGAGTGTGGGACAATTCGAGCCTGTCTGGCCCGGGTCTGGACGCTCGTTGCATGGGGCGAATCTAAAAGTATTAGTGTAATCAAATGGTTGCAGTCTTCGTGTTAGCCGTTAATCACTGTTTTGAGTGCGACTTGGTCGCACTTTATCCTCATTCCGACTCGGTTTAAGACCTCGACCTTCAGGTCGGAACACACGCCACCTCGCCCTGAAGGGCGAGGTTTA
>JAUSLX010000036.1 GCA_030645775.1 Gallionella sp.
GCAATGACGCGTGCCTTGATCCAGGCGTAGCGTTCCCATTCACGCCCCTGACTGATCAGATATTCTTCCAGCGCGGCAAAACTCATCACCAGCGGACCGCTGTCGCCATACGGTCGCAGGCGCATGTCCACGCGGAACACATAGCCGTCGCCGGTAGCTTCGTTGATGATATTGATCAGGCGGCGGCCCAGCCGGGTAAAAAATTCATGATTGCTGAGGGTGCGTGCGCCATTAGTTTCACCTTCCTCCGCATACACAAAAATGAGATCGATATCGGACGAGACATTCAATTCGCCGCCCCCCAGCTTGCCCATGCCGATAATCAACAGTTGTTGCGCCGTCTTGCTGGCTATGCCGACGGGAGTACCGAATTGCGACGTCAGGGTTTGCATCAGGCAGACTTGCGCCTGTTGCACCACGATTTCCGCCAGCGCGGTCATGGCCTGCATCACTTCATCCAGGTCCGCCAGGCCGTTCAAGTCGCGCAGAATCAGCTTGACCATCACTTGCTTGCGTAAGCGACGCACCGCGCGAGCCAGCGCCGCTTCGTCGTAAAACAAAAGCGTTGTGTCGGCAACACCCTCGTTCCCTCCCGCGCAGGAATCAACAATTGCTTTTTTCGTTTGCTCCCTCTCACGCTCGAGAGAGAGGGTTGGGGTGAGGGCATTAGGGGAGGGTTGGGGTGGGGGAGCGGACTGTTGTAACAAGGAGAGTATTTCGGCGCGGTTGCAGGGCGTGGTGTAATTTTCCTGCAACCAATCCAACAAAGAGGCGTCCGCTTCCAGCACGCGTCTGGCATAACGGCTGCCATTCCGGGTTTTTTGCAACAGGGCGGCGAAGACAGGCAACACGTTTTCAGTATTCACAGGCAGATGGCGGGTCTGATAAGTTAGAATACGCATTGTCTTATTATTAGTCGCTAGTCGCTAGACGTTAGTCGCTAGTAAAATCAAAAAAACACCAATTGGCCACTCACTAACGTCTAGCGACTAATAACTGTATTCATGCTGAATTCACTTCCCGTACGCCTGCTTTGGCACAGTTTAAACTGGTTGACGCGTATCACTATCGTTGCCTCTGCGGTGACGGCTGTGCTGTGTGCGGTCATCGTCATCGCGTTGCGCTACTGGTTGCTGCCGGATATCGAGCAATTTCACGGCAAAATTACCGACTCATTTGCCAGGGCCATGGGCAATCCGGTGAGCATAGGCAAGATCGAAGGAGATTGGCTGGGGCTGCATCCGCACCTGAGATTAACCGATGTGCGCATTCTGGACAAGCAGCAGCAATCCGCGCTGGTACTGCCCCGTATAGACGCCAAGGTGTCGTGGCTGTCGCTGCTTGCCGCAGAATTGCGGCTGTCCAGCCTGGAAATAGACCGGCCCGAATTGCTGATCCGTCGCGATGAGCAGGGAAAGATGTATGTCGGCAGTGTGGCACTGGATACGCAAGGGCCGGGCAATGACTTGTCCAACTGGCTGTTGCACCAGTCGCGCATGGTGGTACGCAATGCGACCCTGGTCTGGGTGGACGAGCAGCGTGGCGCCCCCCCGCTGGTGCTGAGCCGGGTTAATCTGCACTTCAAAAATCTGTTTAGCCGTCACCAATTTGCCTTGCGTGCCGTGCCTCCGGCCGATCTGGCGACCCCGCTGGATGTACGCGGCGATTTTTACGGCAAGAGTTTTGATGATTTGAAGAAATGGGACGGAGAATTGTATACCCGACTCGATCACACCGATCTGTTGGCATGGCGTCCCTGGTTAGAATTGCCTGCTCAGCTGAGTCGGGGCAGGGGCGCGGTGCGTGGCTGGTTGAAAGTGACAGACGGAGAAATTGCACAGTTAACGGCTGATCTGGCCTTGCGCGACATGGCCACCCGGCTGGCTGAAGATGTGCCGGAGATGGATGTGCATTATTTGTACGGGCGTGTTGCCTGGAAAACAGTGCCGAATGGCTGGGAAGTGGACACCCGAAGTTTGTCCCTGAAATTAAAAAATGGCGTCAAGTTGCAGCCTACGGATTTTTATTTCCGTACTGTGGCGGCCGGTAAGTCACAGCCCCCCGGCGGCGAGTTGCGCGCCAACCTCTTGCAGCTGGAAAGCCTGGTCAGTCTGGCCAGTTTTTTCCCGCTGGAAGCGAAACTGAGAAACCAGTTGAATGTCTATGCGCCCCGTGGTCAGGTGACTAACCTTGAAATGCAATGGCAAGACGCACAGGAAAAATTGCTGGGCTACAACATCCCGAAATTCAAAATAAAAGGACGGTTCGATAATCTCGCCTTGCAGCAAGTAGGCGATATGCCCGGATTCTCGGGTTTGTCGGTGGCGGTAGACGGCAGCGAGACGAGTGGCAAACTGAATATCAATACGCATGACCTCGCCCTGAATGCGCCCGGCATGCTGCGCGAACCCTTATTGTTCAAAACCCTGACCGGGCAGGCAAGCTGGCAGCGCAAGCAGGGCGAGTTGTCTGTCAGGGCGGATAACGTGGTCATTGCCAATGAGGACCTGGCGGGTAATCTGTACGGTAGTTTTAATTCCAAAGCGGGCACGCTGGGCATACTGGATTTGACGGTCAATCTGACGCGCGGCGATATCCGGCGTGCCGCCCGTTATACCCCGCTGGTCGCACTGGACAAGGAAGACAATGACTGGCTCAACGATGCCTTGTTGTCCGGGCACACTGAAAATTTATATCTGCGCATCAAGGGTAATCTGAGCGATTTCCCGCTGGATGGCAGCAAGGATGCGTTATTTGAGATGGGCGCGCATGCGCAGGATGTGTCCGTGGAATTCGCCAAGGATTGGCCGCGCATCGAGAACATTTCCGGAGATTTCATGATACGCGGCAACAGGTTGGAGGTGAAATCACCCAGCGCGACCATACTGGACGCGCGTATTCATAAACTGGCCATCACCCTGCCGGATATGATGAGTGCCGATATGCCGCTGGAAATCAGAGGTGAAGCAGAGGCAGCCAACAATACTTTTTTGCAATTCATTCAAAAAAGTCCGGTGCGCGGTTATATAAACGGTTTTACCGATGGTATGAGTGCCGGTGGTGACGGGCACCTGGATCTGTATGCACATATCCCCTTGCTGGGTGACAAGCCGGTGAAGGTATTGGGAAAATTGCGTGTGCAGGCCAGCGATATGGATTTTGGAGAGGGTGTGCCCCTGTTGCGCAATACGCGTGGCGAATTATCCTTTACCGAATCAGGCATGAAGACCGCAGGTGTTACCGCAGAAATTCTTGGCGGGGCAGCGTACCTGAGCGCGGAGAGCACCGAAGGAGGCGTTGTGCGTGCCAGCTTGCACGGGCGTGCCAATCTTGAGGCGTTGCGCAAGAGTGAGACGCACCCGCTGCTGGAATTCCTGCGCGGCGGGGCGGCATGGGATGCCAATATCAGCGTGGTGAATAAAACCGCGCAGGTGGTACTGAATTCCAGCTTGCAAGGCATCAGCTCGACACTGCCCGCGCCTTTTACCAAACGTGCCAATGAAATCTGGCCATTGCACGTAGAAAAGAAAAATCTGGCCGAGCACCAGGACATGATTGTCGCGCAACTCGGCAAACTGGTGAACGCGCGTTTGCAGCGTAGCGAAGAAAATGGCGTGAGCGTAATCAAACGCGGCGTGGTCAGCTTCGGCAGGCAGGGTAAATCGGATGTAAGCAGCATTCCGGCCAAGGACGGTATCTGGCTGACAGGCCATTTACCTGCTTTTTCGCTGCAAGGCTGGGATAGCTTGATCGCAAATTCAGAACAGACGGCTGTGCCGATAGCTGGCGCAAACCTGCATATCGACAGGCTGAGCGGTTATGGGCTGGACTTGAATGACTTGCAAATCAGCGCCGCCAAACGTGGCGATGGTCTGGCCGCACAACTCTCCAGCACGCTGATGAATGGCGAGCTGGTGTGGCAACCGAAGGGCTATGCCGGAGGGGGCAAGGTTGTTGCCAATTTACGCAATCTGCACTGGCCTGAGAAAGATAAAACGAAAGCGTCTTCGCCAACGAGCACACTACGGTCAGGCGAGAGCGTTGCGGCGCCGCATCCGCGCGAATTGCCTGCGATGGAGATTGCTATCGAGGATTTGTTGTTCAAGGGCAAGCAAATTGGCCGTTTTGAACTGGTGGGCTATCCGGAAGGGCAAGACTGGCGTTTGCGTCGCCTGCGCATCACGAATCCCGATGGCAGCGTGACGGGGGACGGTGTCTGGCATGGTGCAAACACCAGCATGCAGACTCAGGTCAATCTGCTGCTGGAAATTTCCAATGCCGGAAAAATTCTGGCGCGTTCCGGCTACCCGAATACTGTCAAGAATGGCAGCGGAAAACTGATCGCTACGCTGAGGTGGGACGGACAGCCGGACGAATTCAACTACGCCTCGCTGGATGGCGCGCTCAAGCTGGATACCGGCAAGGGACAGTTCCTCAAGATGGATCCCGGTATCGGTAAATTGCTCGGTATTCTGAGTCTGCAAGCCTTGCCCAAACGTATCACGCTGGATTTTACCGATGTGTTCAGCGCGGGTTTCGAATTCGACAATATCAATGGCAATGCTACGATTAAGCGCGGAGTGATGCAGACCCAGGACTTGCACATAGATGGCTCTTCAGCCAAAGTGACCATGAAGGGACAGGTCAATTTGAACGATGAAACGCAGAATCTGCGCGTGGTGGTTTTACCGACGCTGGGTTCCAGCGTCTCCATGTTGAGCGCGTTCGCGGCGGGGCCCGTGGTCGGTTTGGGTGCGCTCATAGTCAGCAAGGTATTGGGTAATCCGCTCGATAAGTTGATGTCATTTGAATACAATGTCAGCGGAACATGGAGCGATCCGAACGTCGTCAAGGTGGGTGAAAAGCCCGTCAAACTCAGAGATGTCAAGGAACAGCCTTAATTAACAGCATCATTATTCAGGAAAATACTATGTCGGACGGGAACACGAGGCCAGCGGTCAGCAACGCTCAAGTCAGCACATTCAAGGTGGCTGCCATTCAAATGGCTTCAGGCCCGAATGTGGCGGGCAACCTGAGTGAGGCGCGACGCCTGATTGCTAATGCCGCCGGACTAGGGGCACGGCTGGTGGTGCTGCCGGAATTCTTCGTGATGATGGGCATGACTGAACAGGATAATGTCGCCGTGCGCGAACAGCCGGGTTTCGGCCCGATACAGGACTTTCTCAGCGAAACCGCGCGCCAGTTCAAGGTGTGGCTGGTCGGAGGGTCGATTCCGCTGGCGGCCAGCACGCCGGACAAGGTGCTCAACAGCTGCCTGGTGTTCGACGATCAGGGCAGGCAAGTGGCGCGTTATGACAAGATACATTTATTCAATTTGTCGCTGGGCAATGAAAGCTATGATGAAGCACGGACTATAGAGCCGGGTAATCAGGTGGTGGTGGTGGATAGTCCATTTGGCCGTATCGGTCTGGCTGTGTGTTACGACCTGCGCTTCCCGGAGTTGTTTCGCGCCATGAAGAACGTGGATATTATCGTGCTGCCTGCGGCATTTACTGAGACCACGGGCAAGATGCACTGGGAAATTCTGGTGCGCGCACGCGCGATTGAAAATCTGGTCTATGTGATCGCCTCTGCACAGGGCGGATATCACGTCAACGGCCGCGAGACGCACGGTAACAGCATGATCGTCGATCCCTGGGGGCGCGTACTCGACAGGCTGCCGCGCGGCTCCGGCGTAGTGATGGCTGAGATCAACCCGTCCTATCAGGCCAGCCTGCGCAACAGCCTGCCGGCACTGAGCCACAGAACGCTGCATAGCTGCTAATGTAGGTCGGGCTTAAGCCCGACATGTCGGATTGAAATCCGACCTGCCACTAACCATTAACCACTCACTATTTTAAAAAAATGACCCCATTCGCCTCATCTGACACGCTATTTACGACCGCGCAGCAAATTCTGCTTGCACCCAATCTGATCGAAACACGCCAGATCGAGCAGGTGTTTAATAGCATGCTGGCACATCGCCTCGATTATGCCGATTTGTATTTTCAGTACAGTCGTGCCGAGAGCTGGTCGCTGGAGGAAGGCATCGTCAAATCCGGCAGTTTCAGCATCGACCAGGGGGTTGGCGTGCGCGCGGTCAGCGGCGAGAAGACCGCGTTCGCCTATTCGGACGATATCAGCCTGAATGCGCTGCAAAGTGCGGCCAACGCCACCCGCGCTATCGCAAGCTCAGGCGGCACTCAGACTATACCGATGCTGCATCACGGTTCGCGGCGCGACATTTATCTGCCGGACGATCCGATTGCCAGCCTGAAGGATGCTGACAAGGTCGCCCTGCTGGAACGCATCGAAGGTTATGCGCGCGCGCTTGATCCGCGCGTGGTGCAGGTCATGGCGGGACTGGCCGGCGAATACGAAGTGGTGATGGTGGCACGCAATGACGGCCTGATGAACGCCGACATCCGCCCGCTGGTGCGGCTGTCGGTCACGGTGATCATCGAAAGCAACGGTAAACGCGAGCAGGGTTCTGCGGGCGGTGGCGGACGATTCAGTTACGCTTATTTTGACGACGCGATGCTGCGTCGTTATGCGGCACAAGCGGTGCATCAGGCGGTGGTCAATCTGGATGCCGCCCCCGCACCGGCGGGCAACATGACTGTCGTGCTGGGCAACGGCTGGCCTGGCATTCTGCTGCATGAAGCCATTGGACACGGACTGGAAGGCGATTTCAACCGCAAGGGCAGTTCGGCGTTCTCCGGTCGCATCGGCGAGCGCGTTGCCTCTGAAGGCGTGACGGTGGTGGATGACGGCACGCTGGCTGATCGGCGCG
>JAUSLX010000041.1 GCA_030645775.1 Gallionella sp.
TGGCCTTGCTGGAAGAGCTGGGGGAGCCTATGGCCAGCTCCACGCTGATTTTGCCCGATGAAGTATGGCCACTGAATGATGCAGAACTGATCCGCGAGTTGCTGGAAAAAAAGGTGGAAGCCGTGATAGACGGCGGTGCGACGGGCGTTGATTTCACCACTGTGATCGATTTGACCGGCGATGTGCCGGTATTGCTGCGGCAGGGCAAGGGCGACATCACACCTTTTGGGATCGAGGCGTCGTAGGTCGGGTTTCAACCCGACAGCGGCTTTGTCGGGTTGAAACCCGACCTACAAAATTTTGGAATCAAAAATTAAATGCAGCTAGAACAACTGATACAAACCATCGCCCTCGCGGCGATTCCTGTGCTGTTTGCCATTACGCTGCACGAAGCGGCGCACGGCTATGTGGCGCGACATTTCGGCGACAACACCGCCTATCTGCAGGGGCGCATCAGCCTGAATCCGTTACGCCATATCGATCCGGTCGGCACTATCCTGTTGCCGCTGCTGACGCTGGTGCTGGGCGGCGTGCTGTTCGGCTGGGCAAAACCGGTGCCGGTGAATTTTGGCGCGCTGCGTAATCCGAAAAAAGACATGCTATGGGTGGCGATTGCCGGGCCTGCCTCGAATCTGGCGATGGCGCTGGGCTGGGCATTGCTGTTCAAGTTATCATCCGCTTCCCCCGACGGTTACTTTGCCGAACCGTTAATGGGGATGGCGGTTATCGGTATCAAGATTAACATCGTGCTGCTGGTGCTGAATCTGCTGCCCTTGCCGCCGCTGGACGGCGGGCGGGTTGCGGTCAGCCTGTTGCCGCATCGCCAGGCGTATCAGCTGAGCCGCATTGAGCCTTACGGAATGTTCATATTGATCTTTATGGCTATTACGCCAGTGCTGGGTTGGGTGTTGTTTCCGCTGGTCAAGCTGGTAGAAAATTTTCTTTTCATTATGGTTGGAATCTGAACATGTTTGCTGATCGCGTATTATCGGGAATGCGTCCTACAGGAAGTTTGCACCTGGGACATTACCACGGGGTATTGAAAAACTGGGTGCAGATGCAGCATGAGTATGAATGCCTGTTCTTCGTGGCCGACTGGCACGCGCTGACCACGCATTACGAA
>JAUSLX010000038.1 GCA_030645775.1 Gallionella sp.
AGGCGCATCGCCTTGCGATAACCTTCAGGGCGCGGCATACCAAAATTACGCACGATTTTTTCCTTGGTATCCCGCCCCTTCTGATGACCGATGACCATCACGCTCTGGCCGTTGAATCGTGCCAGGCCGCCGACGATGGCCTTATCATCGGCAAAGTTGCGATCACCGTGCAGCTCCTCAAAATCAGTAAATAAATGTTCAATATAATCAAGTGTATATGGCCGCTGAGCATGGCGGGATACCTTCGATATTTGCCAGGGGGTAAGCTTGGCATAGATATCCTGGGTCAAGGTTGCGCTTTTCTTCGATAGCTGAGCGATTTCTTCGGCAATATCGAGTGCTGCGTCATCGTGCACGTTGCGAAGCTGCTCGATCTTGTCTTCCAAATCCGCAATGGGACTCTCAAAATCCAAAAATGTAACTTTCATATTTAATCCTGGCTGGTAACTAACATCCAGTCGCTAGCGACTAGCGACCAGCGACTGCTTTGAACAAATTCATCCGGCGCGCGCTCCACCGGTCGCGGCGCGATGATACTACAAACCGAAGAAGCGTTTGACGTTCAGCAACAGCTCATTTTGCTGCGAACTCGTTTCCTGCTGCCGGGTTTGTTCGTCCATGTGTTGCAGCACACTGTCCATCTGCGCACGACGCTCCACCAGAATATGCGTGATTTCCTCCGCCAGACTGGGCCTGGCCTGCATGATTCCGGCAAAAGCCTCCTTGTCGAGACGGTAGCATTCCACATCGCTGGTGGCGATCACCGAAGCAGAACGCGGTTCACCAGTCATCATGCCCATCTCGCCAAAAAAACTCCCCTTGGACAGGGTATTCACGCTGCGCCGCTCACCATTCGGCGTTTCAAAAAACACCTCTGCTTCACCGTTGATAATAATGTACAGCCAGTGTGCCACCGCCCCCTGCTTGGAGATAATATTACCCTTGGCAAACTGGGCGTATTTAAGCCTGTCCGCCAACGCGTTCAATTCGTCGTCCGCCATCTGTGCAAACAATTCAACGCGTTTGAGTGTCTTGACGCGTTGCTGCGCTTCACGCTGATGCACCACCCCCTCGTGTTTTTCATTTTCCTTGACGTAGTGAATATTCTGCTCTTCCACGGCCAGATGGATACCCGCGCGCTCCAGCGCCGTATAGACATGCCAGCGTACCGCCGCATCGGTCGGATCATCCACCGTCAGATCGGTCAGCCAATAACGCAGGGCATAACGCGCCACGCCCCGTTCTATCTCCATCAGCACGCAACTGGGCGCAGGCTGCTTGGCCACGTTATTGATATCCGCCAGAAAAATGGTCTCCTCCACCGCGCGGGCTACCTGCGCGGGCGACGTGCTCAGCGGGACACCGAACCAAACCCAGCGGCGCAACTGCACCGGCTGGCCACTACGCCGCCCCAGCACCAGGAATTTATTTTTCATCAGCTGACTATTGGGAAACACCACCGTTTCCCAATTGCGTGTTTCCACCAGTGTAGAACGCCAGCGTATGTCCACTACACGGCCAACCACCTTATCCACCTCGATCCAGTCGCCGATCTCGATGGAATTATCCAGTTGCAACGCCAGCCCACCCAGAATATTGCCCAGCGTATCCTGCATCGCGAAGGCCACTACAGCGGTGATCATCGCCGAAGTCGCAACGATGCTGCCCAGGTCCAGCCCGGCATAACGCAGCCGTACCAAACCCCAGGCAAGATAGGCGACGATGACAAAAATATCTTCCGTGATACGCGGCGGTTGCAGCCGGGTCAAAGGCAGTACGATGCGAAACACCAGCAAACCACACAGCCGTATGACTGCGATGCCCATGCCGATCACGGCGACTTCACGGAACATTGCCGCCGAAGCAAATTGCATGGCATGTATCATCCCGCTGAAGAAAGCCAGCGCCTGACATGTAATAAAGAAAATCAGCGTGTTGAACACGCTCTTGCGATCTTCCCTGAGAAAATGTAACAACAACAAGGCGATACCCAATGCGATAATCAGCACCGACAACGACTCATCATTCCAAAAATATTGTATCGCTGTGTTCCAGAAAGCCATGGTATCTCCGCTGCTCAACTTGTGAATTTATACTACCGAATATTCAGGCAGACATTTGGCACGCCGCCAGATCGCCCAGGCATCACCGCGCGTCAGATGCAATTGCCGCAAGCTATCGCCGCCTGAAATATCGACCTGCAGGCGGGCGATTTTCCCGCTGCGCAGAGCCTGCCATAAAGGCTGCGCATAACCGTTCTCAAAATCCTGCAAGGCCTGCCGCCACGCTGCCAGATCGCCACGCTGCAAAGCGTTGCGCAGCCCGCTCCAGACCAGCAACTGCCCGCCCCTCGTTGCCCCCCCGCTGCAAGGAGCCGATGAGAGGGAGTTGTGCCATGTGGGCGACCAGTCAGCGAACGGGATACCGGCGGCGGACGCCAGCATTTCAACCAGCACCTCGTCCGAACTTACGCTGTCATACGTGCATTGCGGCGCGATATCGTTACTGCCGTTGCCCCAAAACCACACGCTGTTGACCGGCACTGCACCGCGCGCCTCACGCGCCGCGTTGAGCGGATGCGCGAACAACAGCATCTGCACTTCATTGAACAGCTGATGCCAGCGCCGAGCCTCAGCGCCAGTCGGCAAATTGCCGTGTATATTATGTCCGGCTGCCTGCGACAGCGGCACGGTTGCAATGTCCGGCAACGCAGCCAGCTTCAGATACCAGCGTTGCGGATGTGGCGCAAAAAACACCATACCCTGTCCGGCGAAATGTTCATTCAGGCTGGCGCACAAGTGCAGCGCCTCATCAGCATTGACGTCCACATCAGGCAACAGCACCACCTGCTCGCGCTGCAAACGCACATGCACCGGATCAGCCCGCAGCCAGCACCCCTCACCCAAACCGTCAAACGCCGCAGAAATCGGCGCCACCCCCGCCCCGCACGGCACATCAAACAATCCGTACAACACGGCTTCCAAGGATAACGGAGCAATCTGCGTAGGGTGGGCAATCTGCCCACCACTCACAATTTGCGTGGGCGCGGCGGGCAATTTACCCACCCGACCGTTTGTCGCACCGCGCGCCAATATCCTTTCCAGTGCCGGCAAATGCAACCCAGCACACACCTCCGCCGCAAAATCCTCGGGCAGAAACAAATCGGCAATGACCAGATGAACGTTTTTCATGGGCACGAGTTTAACCCAGATAATCCATTAGCCACAATGTTCCCTCCCCCTTGCAGGGGGAGGGCTAGGGAGGGGGTAGAAACATATACATTTCACCACTTCTACCCCCATACTGACCTTCCCCCTGCAAGGGGGAGGGAACATTCGGTTCTAATGAACTTTTTGGGTTTAACTCAAATAATTCATTAGACCGTCATCCCGGTGCACACCAACGCTGTTATCCCCCGCCCGCTTGTGGCAAACTGTCGTCCGTTCCAATACTGCGACTACCTATTTTGCAACCCTACGAATTATTCATCGGCCTGCGCTACACGCGCGCCAAGCGGCGCAACCATTTTATTTCCTTCATTTCGCTGATTTCCATGCTGGGCATGGGGCTGGGCGTGATGGCGCTGATTGTTGTTTTATCGGTGATGAACGGTTTCCAGAAGGAAATCCGCGCACGCATGCTGGGCGCCTCGCCGCATCTGGAAGTGGTGGCGGATGGCGGTCGCATGGATGGATGGCAACCGATATTGGGTACGGTCGCACGTCACCCGCAAGTGCTGGCATCCGCACCCTATGTGTCCGGGCAAGGCATGCTGTCGTTCGGCCAGAGCGTACAGGGTGTGATGGTGCGCGGCATCGACCCGGCGCTTGAGACCGCCATCACCGATTTATCCAATAAAATCAAGGCAGGCGAGCTGACGGCGCTGCGCAGTACGGAATTCGGCATCGTGCTGGGCTCCGATCTGGCGCGGGCGCTGGGCGTGCGCATGGGCGAAAAAGTCATGCTGATCGCGCCGCAAGGTTCGATCACGCCCGCCGGGATGATGCCGCGCCTGAAGCAATTCCGCGTGGTGGGCATCTTCGAAATCGGCATGGCGCCTTACGACAACAGTTTGGCGCTGATCAACATCAACGATGGGCAGAAGCTGTTTCAACTGAATGACGCAGTGACCGGAATCAGCAGCAAATTGCGCGAGATCGACAAAGCCCCTGACGTGGCCGCCGAGCTGCAAAGCCAGTTGCCAAATGGCTTGTACGCCAACGACTGGACGCACCAGAACAGTAACTATTTCAAGGCGGTGCAGATGGAAAAGAAGATGATGTTCATCATCCTGTCGCTGATCGTCGCGGTGGCCGCGTTCAATATCGTCTCGACGCTGGTGATGGCAGTCACCGACAAGCAGGCCGACATCGCCATTCTGCGCACCCTCGGCGCT
>JAUSLX010000056.1 GCA_030645775.1 Gallionella sp.
CAGATGTTCTTCGATAATTTCATCCAAATCGCTCTCATCCACATAGGTGTACCAGGTTCCCTCAGGATAAATGACGATCACCGGCCCGTCGTCACAACGATCCAGACATCCTGCGGAATTGATGCGTATGCTGTTCTGACGGCTGGAAATACCGAGTTCCTTGACCTTATTCTTCACGTAGTCACGGGCTTTTTGCGCGCCATGATTGCCGCAACAATCACTGCCGTCCTCGCGTTGGTTGGTACAAAAAAACACATGTTTGTCGAAATAACTCATTTCAATACCCCAAAATTAACAGCCCTTCACGCAGCAACTCGGGGCGTAGCCCCTTAGTTGTCCGGGGAATGCCCCTCATTCAGGAATAGGCGATTTATCGCCTATATTCCGTGGGAAGACCCTTGCGATCTTGCGGCATCAGTCCTTCACTCAGAAACAGGAGCTTTAGCTCCGTTGTTTCGTGGGAATGCCCCTGCGGCATCAGTCCTCAGTCCTCATCTATAATTATACTTTCCGTATCCGCCACAAATGAAACAACAGCAGCAACGGCAAGATCATCATGAGCGTCTGCGCCAGACCGTTGTAATTGAGCAAGTGTCCGTAGTGCCAGTGATATATGGACATCGCGGCAGCGGGCGTATTGCCGTCCACCACGAAATTCACCATGACAAAGTAGCTCAGCGCCGCGACCGCACCGAAACCGATCACCGCTGCACGCGGCAGCCACAACACGACCAGCAGCAAAGTCATGCCCAGCAATATGCCCAGCATCGCCTCACCGTTGATCCACAGCAACAACGCCCATGACTTCAGCAATAACGCCGCCGCGATGAATTTCACCAGTGCCACCACGCCCAGCACTACCATCAGGGTCGTAACAACACGACGCGGCGAACGCAATAAAGTCAACAGCAACGCACCCAGCATCAACAGGTTCAGCATGACGGCAGCGCTTTCCCAGACATTGAACGGGTCGGGCAAGGGTGCTGCAAACGGCTGATGTGCCGCCTCGGCGATAAATACATTGCCCAGCATCGGCAACGAGGGGTTAATTTGTCCGAACACCCAGAGCACCAGCAGTGCCAGGCCAAAATCCATCTCCTTGCCGTGATGAAACAAACCACTGCGCCAGCGTGTCAGTCGCGCAAAAAACCAGGTCCACGACGTAATACTGGCCGCCAGCAAAGCCCCGGTCAGCGCACCCGTACTATTGGTCAGCACATCCACATTCGAACTGGTACGCGCGGGCAAATACATCTGCAGATATTCCATGCCTGACGACAGGCCCACACCCAAAATCACGGCAGCCAGCACACTGATGGCAACCGCAAAACGCGCCCGCAATGCCAGGCCAGCCAACAGTCCGAAGGGGATATAAGCCAACATATTGACGACCGCATCAAACGGTGTAAAAGTCAGCCTCAAAGGCATACGCAGTACCTCTGCAAATTCCAGCCCCTGCTCGCGCCAGCCGGAAAACGGCGACAGACTGACATACACGATAAACAGCGCATAGCCGATAGCCAGCAGCGTACGCAGCCGCGCGCGGGTTTCCGTGATGAACAGTTCTTTCATGCCTGTGTGATGCCTTGTCAAGAGTCGCGCAAGTTTAACCTATTCGGCCGAGCGGTTTGTAGCTAAGGAGAGGCTGATTTACTCATCCAAACTGTCATGCCTTTAGCCGCGAGGTAATCAGCGTTTCTCTAACGGGCATGGCGAGCAGCCACCCCTGATAATGAAACTCGCCATGCCCGTTCCCCTCACCTCGACTCCTCGCTTCGCTCTCCTCTCCCGCATGCGGGGAGAGCGAAGCGAGGGGGGCGAAGCCAGGCGAACGAATCGCTACGCGAGTTTCACGTTAAACTCAGTGTGCCTCATCCCAGTTCTTCCCCGCCCCTAATTCAACCAGCAGCGGCACGTTCAGCACAGCGACGTTGCACATCAATCCCGGCAATTCTTCCTTGACTCGTGCCAATTCGTTTTCCGGCACTTCCAGTACCAGTTCATCGTGCACCTGCATGATTAACCGACTCCGCAATTTTTCCGTCTCCAGCCAGTGCTGCACCTTAATCATCGCCAGTTTGATCAGATCAGCCGCCGTGCCCTGCATAGGCGCGTTGATCGCGGCGCGTTCCGCACCCTGACGCTTCATGGCGTTGCTGCTGTTGATTTCCGCCAGCCATAAACGCCTGCCGAACACGGTTTCTACGTAGCCTTGCTGTTTCGCCTCCATGCGCGTGCTGTCCATGTAGTCCTTCACGCCCGGATAACGCGCGAAATAGCGTTCGATATAGGCTTGCGCCGCGCCCCGCTCGACACCCAGCTGTTTGGCCAGACCGAACGCCGACATGCCGTAAATCAGGCCGAAGTTGATCACCTTGGCATAGCGGCGCTGCTCAGAGGTCACGTCTGCCGGGGTTGCCATGAAGATCTCGGCGGCGGTGGCGCGGTGGATATCTTCGTTGTTGGCGAATGCCTGCAACAGCCCTTCATCGCCAGACAGGTGCGCCATGATGCGCAACTCGATCTGGGAATAATCCGCCGCCACTATGCAACTACCGGGTGGGGCGATGAAAGCTTCGCGGATGCGCCGTCCTTCCGCGCTGCGGATCGGAATATTCTGCAGATTGGGGTCGCTGGATGCCAGCCGCCCGGTGACCGCCACCGCCTGTGAGTAACTGGTATGCACGCGGCCGGTACGACGATTGACCATTTTCGGCAGCTTGTCGGTATAAGTGGATTTAAGTTTCGCCATGCCGCGATATTCCAGCAACAGCTTCGGCAAGGGGTAATCCAGCGCCAATTCCTGTAACACCTCTTCATCGGTGGAGGGCGCGCCACCCGGCGTCTTTTTCTTAACCGGCAGCTTAAGCTTGTCGAACAGGATTTCCTGTATCTGCTTGGGTGAATTCAGATTAAAAGGTTGATCGGCGGCTTCATGGGCGCGCGCCTCCAGCTCAATCAGCTTCACACCCAGCTCATGGCTCTGCACATGCAGCAGATTGCAATCAAGCAGCACGCCGTTGCGCTCCATGGTGTAGAGCACATGCATGGCCGGCAGCTCGATTGCACGGTACACATGCTGCAAACCTTTTTCTTTTTCGATTTGCGGTGCGAGCGTCTGATGCAGCTGCAAGGTGATGTCGGCATCTTCGGCGGCATAGTGCGTGGCGATATCCAGATCGACTTGATCGAAACAAATCTGTTTCGCACCCTTGCCTGCGACCTCGGCATAGCTGATGGTCTTCACATTAAGATGACGCAAAGCAAGGTTGTCCATATCGTGCGGTTTATGACTTTCCACTACGTAGGATTGCAGCAGCGTGTCGTCGTGTATTCCGCGCAGTTCGACGCCGTGATTGGCAAAAATATGCCTGTCATATTTGAGGTTCTGCCCGACTTTGTTGTGCTGCACACTTTCCAGCCAGGGTTTGAGCTTTTTCAGCGTCTGTTCACGGTCAAGCTGATCCGGCGCACCCGGATAGACATGCGCCAACGGCAGATAGGCAGCACGGTGCGGCATGATCGCAAAGGAAATGCCGACCAGCTGCGCCTCCATGGCATCCAGGCCGGTGGTCTCGGTATCCAGACACACCAGTTCGGCAGCCATAATCTGTTTGAGCCAGTCATCCAGTTGTGCATCGGACAATATCGTCTGGTAATAGACGCTGTCGGTGCGCGCGGTTTCGTCCGCAGCGACCACATCCCCCTGCCCTTGCAGGGCGGGGGTTAGGGGGAGGGTAGCAGCGCCTGATTCCTGACTGCCCTCGGAGGCCCTGCTCCAGCCGCCACCCTGAGAGTGGGAAGGCGTGTTAAGTTCTTTAAGCCACTTTTTGAAATCCAGTCGCTCATACAGCTGAGCCAGTCGTTCCTTGTCCTGCGGCGGCGCAATCAGTTGGTGGTAATCCAGTGGCAATTCCACATCACACTTCACCGTAATCAGACGCCGCGCCTGCGGCAGCCAGTCCAGCGCGCTGCGCAGGTTCACTCCCACCACACCGCCTATCGTATCGGCGTTACGCATCAGATTATCCAGCGTGCCATGCTGATTCAGCCATTTCACCGCCGTCTTGGGCCCGCACTTGTCAACGCCCGGCACATTGTCCACCTGATCACCCGTCAGCGTCAGATAGTCCACGATGCGCTCGGGCGGCACACCAAATTTGGCCGTCACGCCGGCAATATCCAGTGTTTCGTTATTCATGGTGTTAATCAGCGTCACATTCTTGTCAACCAACTGCGCCAGGTCCTTGTCGCCGGTTGCGATGATGCAGCGCACCCCGTCAGCGGAGGCCTGTCGCGCCAGCGTACCGATCACATCGTCCGCCTCCACGCCGTCCACCATGGAAATTATCCAGCCGGATGCCGCAATCGCCTGATGCAGGGGCTCGATTTGCTGTGCCAAATCGGCAGGCATGGACGGGCGATTGGCTTTATATTGCGGATACAGGTCATCGCGAAAGGTTTTTCCTTTTGCGTCAAATATGCACAGGCTATAATCCGCCGGGAA
>JAUSLX010000058.1 GCA_030645775.1 Gallionella sp.
ATTTCTCGCTTGGGGCCGTCCAGACTCTCCAGCTTTTCATACTCGCTGTCGGTTTCAACCACATGCGTAATACGCGAAGTCTCGACATGATTACCGTACTGATAGACAAACACACCACTGTAATCCGTCTGGTGACCTGCAAACGCAACGGTCTTCAGCCAGTCAAACCTGGCGTTCCCTTCGGCTGCACAGACATTCGCTGCCAACAACAAACCGCAGAATCCCGCCCACACCCTCATTGCGATTTTTCCCCCGGGTTATAGGTCACCGTACGCATATAGGACGCGCCGCCATTCATGTCATTACTGGGAGAGAACTCCTGGTGCGCCATCAGGTAGTCATTTGATTTGGGTTGAATTTGCAGGTTAACAGGACGAACGTCCGGTTGTTGCATCGCCATCTGCGGTGCCGCCTCAGGACTGATCTGCAATGACATCCAGGCCACGACTCCGACAGCCAGCACCGATGCCGCAGCCGAAAGTGCGAACACGCGCGCTTTTTGCTTGATCGCATGACTGCGCGGTGCCAGCACAGTAGGTTCATTCAACAAACGTTCGCGCACACCTGCACTGATGTCGCGGTGTACATATTCAGGCTGCCGCAATACGTCACCAATCAGATGATAAACCGCCCAATCGCGATGCGCGTCGGGGTCTTGTTTGAGCTGATCGAACAGGATTTCCGCTTCGTCTTCAAACAACTCGCCATCCATCAGTGCTGAAATTTCATGTTTCATCATTACCACCTATTGCCTTTACTGGTTTCCAACAACGGACGCAGCTTCTCTGCTACCGCTTCGCGTGCCCTGAAAATTCTTGATCGCACCGTGCCGACAGGACAATTCATCACACCGGCGATTTCTTCGTAACTCAAACCTTCAATTTCGCGCAAGGTCAGGGCACTGCGCAAATCCTCGGGCAACTGTTGCAACGCTAATTGCACGGTACTGACAACCTGTTTGCTCATGAGTTCATTTTCCGGCGTACTAACTTCATGCAAGAGACCGGCGTCCTCAAACGACTCCGCTTCTTCCGCATCAAAGTGGGTGCTGGTCGGTGGACGCCGCTTGTTCGCCAACAGGTAATTTTTGGCCGTATTGATGCCTATGCGATACAACCAGGTGTAAAACGCACTATCGCCACGAAAACCCGGCAAGGCACGGTACGCCTTGATAAAGGCTTCCTGCGTCACATCCTCGGCTTCGCCGGTATCACGCACAAAACGAGAAATCAGCCGCCCCAGTTTCCGCTGATATTTTGCAACCAAAAGATCAAAGGCGTGCTTATCCCCGCGCTGTACACGCTCTACCAACTGCTGATCAAATTCCCGATCTTCCATCCCTGATTATCCGATTGTAATTACATAAAACATGCAGCGAGGCGCAGTATAACCGCTAGCCATCAAACTCGTCAGCCCGCTTGAACTGTTTCGGCAATGAACGGAATTTACCGACTGACAACAAATTCCGCTCTTTATGCATGGCAGTTTTGCTATAGTTCGCTCATCGCAACAAGCATACCGAGAATCCAATTGCTGCAATTTGACACATTGATTATCGGCAGCGGCTTAGCCGGCCTGACATTGGCACTCAAACTAGCCGATCATCAAAAGGTGGGGCTGATCACCAAAAAGTCCCTGCTGGATGGCGCAAGCAATTGGGCGCAGGGCGGCATTGCCGCCGTTTTGTCGACCGATGACAGTCTGGAAGCGCACACCCACGACACTTTACTGGCCGGCGCCGGGCTCTGCGACCCGACCGCCACCCGCTATGTGATTGAACACGGCAAGCAAGCCATAGACTGGCTGATAGCCCAAGGGGTGCCTTTCACCAAAGACGTCAGCAGCGACATGGGCTACCACCTGACACGCGAAGGCGGACACAACCAGCGACGCATTATTCATGCCGCCGACGCGACAGGACATGCAGTTCAGGAAACACTTTCCGGCAAGGTACTCCGACACCCCAATATCACCTTACTGGAGAATCACATGTCGGTAGACTTGATTACCGGCAAAAAATTGGGCTTATCGGACAATCGCTGCTACGGCGTCTACGCGCTCAACACCAGCACGGACGAAGTGGTCACCATTGCCGCGCAACACACCGTCCTGGCTACAGGCGGAAGCAGCAAGGTATATCTGTACACCACCAACCCGGACACCGCAACGGGCGATGGCATAGCGATGGCATGGCGTGCCGGATGTCGTGTCGCCAATATGGAATTCATACAATTCCACCCTACCTGTTTGTATCACCCGCATGCCAAATCATTTCTGATCAGCGAGGCGGTGCGCGGCGAAGGCGGGATTCTGAAACTGCCGGACGGCAGACGTTTTATGCCTGATCATGACAAGCGCGCCGAACTGGCTCCCCGCGATATCGTGGCGCGCGCCATCGATTACGAAATGAAAAAGGCTGGACTGGATTGCGTTTATCTGGACATCTCGCACCAGTCGGTGGAATTCCTGCAAGAGCATTTCCCCAATATTTTTACGCGCTGCCTCAGTCTGGGCATAAACATAAGCAAAGAACCCATCCCGGTAGTTCCTGCCGCGCACTACACCTGCGGCGGCGTGGTGACTGATCTGCACGCACGCAGCGACGTTGACGGTCTCTATGCCATCGGCGAGACCGCTTACAGCGGCTTGCACGGTGCAAACCGGCTGGCCAGCAACTCCCTGCTTGAGTGCCTGGTATTCGCCGATGCCGCAGCACAAGACATTCTGGGCCAACCCCGCGAAAAGACGCGCACCTTACCTGCCTGGGACGACAGTCAGGTAACCGATGCCGACGAGCAAATCGTCATCGCACACAACTGGGCGGAACTGCGTCATTTTATGTGGGATTACGTGGGTATCGTGCGCACCAACAAACGCCTGCAACGCGCCCAGCACCGCGTTCAGTTGCTGCAAAAGGAAATCGATGAATACTATACTCACTTCCACATCAGTTCAGACTTGCTCGAGCTGCGCAATCTGGTAACCAACGCGGATCTGATCGTAAAAAGCGCACTGTCGCGCCATGAAAGTCGCGGCTTGCATTACAGCCGCGATTATCCTGAAACACAGGATAATCCCTCGCCCACTATCCTGTCGCCGCAGAATCGTTAAGCGTATCTAAGCCGCACGCGCAATTCACGAAAAGCCTCATCGGGCAGCGCGTCACTGAAAATCACCTGGCAGACGGGCAGTTTATAACCTTCCATTCTGGCGCATAGCACAACACAGTGAGCGGTCACAACCGTACGGTACGCAACATCCCCGTATAGTTCAGCTCCGCCTTGCGTGCTGACCGTAATATGCTTTTGATCTAGAGAAAATGAACGCCAGGAATGCCGGGAACGCAGCAACGCGTAGCGATAGAGATGATAAAATAGGCTAAAAAATATCAGCAGCGACAGACTCAGACGAGCCCAAATAACAACTGGAATCAAATAGACCGAGACCACCGCCAGCAGATGCGCGACCAGCAACAACGAGGCAAACATTCTGGATGGCTTAATGACGAACAGCTTGAGCATGCTGTTGGCTCGGCGCACTCTCAGTAAAAATACAGGACGAGCAGCAGGACGAGCAGGACCAGAAACAAAGTCAGCACTCTGAAATTACTTCCCGCCGATGAAACCGCTGATCCGGGGCGTGCGGGGGGCGTCGACATTCTGACTGCATTCTGTTTTCGCGCCATTGCGCTCGGCATCTTCAGGGTTTTAGCCCATTCATCAACCTCGTCGGGGTTGCCGGTTAATGCTGCCAAACGCAGTGTGGCCTCGTTGGAATCAAAAGCCTGCGACAAACCCAGCGTGCCTGACGAATTTTCTGCCGCCTCTTCCGCTGCGCTACGGCCGGCAACGTGGATCGCGTCTAGCTTCTTTCCGGCACCGGGCGTGATATCAATGGGCCGATTGGAGCGCGGCAAAACTTCACGGCAGGCACGCAAATCCGCCGCAAAATCCTGGGCATTCTGATATCGGTCATCTCGCGCTTTAGCCAATGCCTTGGCCACGATAAAATTGAGCATGTCCGGCACTTTACTATTCAGCGTACCGGGTGCCGCCGGCACGAGATTCAGCGTTTGAAACATGATGGAGTTAACGTTGTCGCCGACAAAGGGCGCTGCGCCGGTGAGCATTTCATACAGCATCACCCCCAGCGAAAAAATATCCGAACGCTGATCGATCAGCTTACCCAAAACCTGCTCGGGCGACATATATTTTGGCGAACCCAGCACCATACCCGTCTGGGTGCGAACCGCCGAAGAGGCCATGCGCGCAATACCAAAATCAGTAATTTTTACATGCCCATCCCGTATCAGCATGATATTCGACGGCTTGATATCACGGTGCACAATCCCGTATTCATGTGCGTAAGCCAAACCTGTAGCCACTTGCGCGACCATATCCAGCACCTGATCTACCGGCAACAGACCGTCGTTCTCGCGCAAAACGTCGCGCAGCTCACGGCCCTGCAAAAACTCCATGGCTATGTAAGCAATGTCCGCACTCTTGCCTACATCATAAATCGTGACGATATTCGGGTGATTGAGCCTGCCGGCTGCCTTGGCTTCCTGATAAAAACGCCCTTCGTATTCTTCTTTATCTTCCTGCGCCAGGCCGAGATTGATGGTCTTGATGGCGACGATACGATCAATCAGAGGGTCCTTTGCCTTGTACACCACGCCCATGGCACCCTGGCCGAGCTCGGACAGCACTTCATAGCGCCCCAACTGGCTAATCATCGCCCACACCCGTATTTATTGTTTTGTCACTGTACATAAACGGCCTAATTGCACGCTTTCGGCTTTATTCGTATTGTTTTTCCCGGGCCAACGTCCACGTCTTCGCTGTAAACCCCGAAATTTGGGTGATTCACAATCAGCTTGTGTTTACCCGGCTTAACCGTCACCGTCAAGGAACCGGAATCAACGACCCCTTTTGCCGCACCATCAATAAATACATGCGTACCTTCCCTACAAACGACCAGAATAGAGGCATCCACACTCGGTTCAGGACTGCGGGTGTCCGCTACAGGCTGATGTCCCGTCGAAACCGTTGGTTTATGCTGTAGCTGACTCTCACTGGATTTAACGGGTGCAGGCTGTTTTCTAACCACTTCATAAACTTCCTGTTTGCTCTGAGCAGCTGCCTGACGGCTGGTTTTATCCGTTCTGGCTTTATCCGACCTGGTTTGATCCGGCCTGACTTTATCCGTTGCCTGCCTGTCTGATATTGAATTTTCCGCCACAGTCGGCGGCAGTACATCCTGCATGGTTTCAACCTGTGATGTCTCAGCTTTATCAGCCCATTTTATTTCTGCCACCTGCGGTGCGGGTATGAGCACCAGTGCAGCAAACAGCAGCAGCAATGGCACGACAACCACGCTGGAGTAAATGATGCGCTGCCTGGCATCGGCCTGCCTGATTTGTTTAGCCAGTCTCTCCAGGGCATTATCCAGCCAGACAAAGGCTGTGTTCCAAAAAACGCCGGCACGATTCATCATCCCAATATTTCGGGGCAGCACTATATTTTCAGCGACCCGCATCCCCACAGCCGTCTGATCACCTGGATAACCGATCGCATAAATTTCGTGTTCACGCACATGCTTATCGGTACGCGAACCCTGATAGTGGAACATGCCCGTATATTGAGCCGAAAGACGCGATACGGCATCATAGTAGGAACGCGACACGAGTATCTGACTGGCATCGGCAAAACCCATGACACGCTGTGCGACGTTAATGCCATCACCCACTATATTGGGTTGGCCGTTAATATCCCGCACCAATCTGACCGGACCGAGATTGATGCCGATACGTACCAGCAGTTTCGGCTCCAGAGAAGGGTCTTCACTAAGCAGGCTTGCGCGCAGCCTGAGTGCCGCCTGCAGGGCAGACTCAACATCGCCCAGAAAATTAACCGCCGCACCATCACCCGTATCAAGAATAATCCGATCCGCTACCGGAACATCATGAATAGCCTCGGAAAGATAGGTGTTAAACCTGTCTTTTAATGATATTTGCCCAGACACTGACTTTTTTGAATATTCCACAATATCCAAAAAAAGCACACTGCTGATGATAGTTTTATTACTGCGATCTTCCATTCAACTTTTTAATACACCAATAATTTTCACTGCAGTTAGGGAAACGCTGATTAAATCGTCTTGCCTTTAGCCGCGAGAGAAACGACCTTTTTGGTGAATAAATCAGCCTCTCCTTAACAGTTTCCTATTCAGGATCGGCAAGGAAACGACCGTCGTTAGCGACTGCGGTTTCCCGTCCGACTACCGCTACCCGTCCGATTCCCGCTACGGGGCCGATTGCCAGCGGCACGAACCGGACGACGCGGCTCGGATGGCTTCTGTTCAGACGAGTCCGGCGCGGTCTCATCCAGTACCGGTGCATCGGCCTCGCCCGTAATGCCCACCCACTCCAGCACCTGCGCTACCTCACCCTCACCCAACTCGGCCGTCATGCCACGCTTCAAGCGCGGCGGCAGGTTAATTATACCGAAGCGTACGCGCATCAAACGGCTGACCGGCAGTCCGAGTGCATCAAAGGTACGTCGCACGATGCGATTGCGCCCTTCTTTGAGCATCACCCGATACCAGTGGTTATAACCCTCGCCCCCCTGGTCTTCCAGTTTATCAAAGGTAGCAGGACCATCCTCCAGCTCCACGCCCACCTTGAGCACCTGATTGATTTGCTCATCGCTCATGGTGCCCTGCAAACGCACCGCATATTCGCGTTCCACCTCAAAACGCGGATGCATCAAGCGATTGGCCAGTTCGCCTGAAGTCGTAAAAATCAACAAGCCGCTGGTATTAAAATCCAGCCGCCCGATGGCGATCCACTTTTGTCCGCGCAGCTTGGGCAATTTATCGAACACGCTGGCACGTCTTTCAGGATCATCACGGCTGACTATCTCGCCTTCCGGCTTGTGGTACAACAACACGCGCGCGGCATGATCACGCTCGCCCACGCGTATCGTGCGGCGCTCGGTCTTTACCAGATCGCCCGGCAACACACGCATCCCCAGAGTAGCCGGCTCGCCGTTCACGCTGACGCGCCCGGCCGCTATCCATTCCTCCATGGTACGGCGTGAACCAAAGCCCGCCTGGGCCATCACCTTCTGTAATTTCTCACCCTGCTCATTCATACCGTCAACTCACGTCTTTCCAGCACAGCCTGCGCCAATGTCCCGCTATCCACCTGTTCCAACTCACCGCCAACCGGTAAGCCACGCGCAATGCGCGACACTTTAACACCTTGCGATTGCAATAATGTTGCTAAATAGTGCGCAGTCGCATCTCCTTCAACCGTAAAATTAGTCGCCAGTATCACTTCGCAGGGATGTTGCTGCACCCGTTTGACCAGCCGATCCAGATGCAATTCCTTTGCGCCTATGCCATCCAGAGGCGACAACCTGCCCATCAGCACGTAATACCTGCCGCGATAACACTGCGTTTGCTCTATCATCAGCAAGTCAGCCGGCATCTCAACCACACACAACAAACTCTCATCGCGTTTCGCAGAAGCACACAAGCCGCACATTTCCTGCTCGGAAAAATTATTGCATAGTAAACAGTGCTGTATGTTTTCGGCCGCCCGTTGCAATGAGACCGCCAGATGCAATGCACCGGCGCGGTCACGCTGCAATAAATGATAAGCCATGCGCTGCGCGGACTTCGGCCCTACGCCCGGCAAGCAGCGCAAGGCGGAAATCAGTTCATCGAGATGCGAAGAAATCATCAGAAAGGTAATTTCATCCCGGGCGGCAAGCCCATACCGGCACCAAATCCACCCATGCGCTGCTCTGTTGTTTCAGCCACTTTTTTCACCGCATCGTTCAATGCCAGCACGATCAAGTCTTCGAGCATTTCCTTATCAGACAAGATACTGTCATCCAGCGACAGGCGACGTACTTCATGCGCGCAACTCATCGTCACTTTCACCATACCGGATGCCGCCTGCCCCTCAACTTCCACGGTAGCCAATTCAGCCTGTGCCTGCTGCATGTTTTTCTGCATTTGCTGGGCCTGTTTCATCAAGCCACCTAATCCGCCCTTCATCATACTTCCACTCCTATTCTATTGATTAAACTGATTTAATTGACTCTGTCAGCAGTTTGGCATCCAGCTGAACCTGTGCTTCACACACAAAAACATCCTGCGCTATGGAATCGCTCGCCTGCTGCTGCCTGACCTGCTTGTTTTGATTTTCGATTCTGGCTGGCGTTGCCACTTCGATTTTCCCCAACACGATGCTCAGTTTTACGGGATGGTCAAAATAAGCGCTCAATGCAGCCTGCAAATTATCGGTCGCCATCTTGGTCTGCAAATGCTTGTGTTCCTGCGCCAGACGCAGAACGACCTGCTGATCTGTCACGGTATCCAGCACACAGTGCTTGGCCAACTGCTGCGCCATGGCCTGTACGTTCAACTGCCCCAGCAGGCTATTCCAGTCTGGCATGGCCTCCGACGCATCCCTTCTGACCGGGGCGTGTACAGGAGCCGTCAACTCAACCGGAACAACCGCTGCCGGCGGAATCGGAACCGACTGACCGGGTGTGACTTGCGGCATTATCCGTGGCGGCTCAGCGTGTGCGACTGGCCGGACAACAGCCTGTGCCGCTTGCGCAGGCAAACCACTGCGCGACGGCGCTTGTACCCGTGAGGGTGCTTGTACCCGGGAGGGTGCAAACGCCAGCATACGCAACAGCGTCATGGTGAAACCGGCATATTCATCCGGTGCCAAATCGATTTCAGCCCGCCCGTGTATGGCAATCTGATAAAACAACTGCACTTCCTCAGGCGTGTAGCATTGCGCCAACTCCAGCAAACGCACGCGCTCCGGTTCATCGTCGGCAATCGCCCCGGGAACAGTCTGCGCCAGCGCGACGCGATGCAACAGCGAAGCCATATCCTGCAAAGCAGCTTCAAAAGCAATGCTGCGCGAGGCCATATTATCGGCAATCTCAATGAGCGCAACGCCATTTTGCTCGCGCAAGGCCGTCAGCAACTCAAACAGATAACTCTGATCTATCGCGCCCAGCATGGCGCGCATCGCGGCTTCGGCTATTTTTCCTCCGGAAAAGGCAATCGCCTGATCCATCAGACTCAGCGCATCGCGCATACTGCCCTGCGCTGCGCGCGCAACTAGGCTGAGCGCGCCCGGTTCAAATTCAATCTTCTCCTGCTCCAGCACATGTTGCAGATGCGTGACGATCAGTGCGGGCGGCAGTTGTTTCAAATTGAATTGCAGGCAACGCGACAACACTGTGACTGGAATCTTCTGCGGGTCGGTGGTGGCCAGAATAAATTTCACATGCGCAGGCGGCTCTTCCAGCGTCTTCAACATCGCGTTGAAGGCGGATTTGGAGAGCATATGCACTTCGTCGATGATATACACCTTGAAACGACCGCTGGTCGGCGCGTACAACGCGCTTTCCAGCAGTTCGCGCATATTGTCCACCTGGGTATTGGAGGCCGCATCCAGTTCGATCAAATCGACAAAACGACCGCTGTCGATTTCACGGCAGGCACTGCATACGCCACATGGCGTGGCCGTGATGCCTGTCAAACAATTCAGCGACTTGGCAAAAATGCGCGCGATAGTCGTCTTGCCCACCCCGCGTGTACCGGTAAACAGATAGGCATGATGTAGCCGATTTTGCGTAAGCGCGTTACCGAGCGCCCTGACGACATGCTCCTGGCCTGCCAGTTGCGCGAAGTTTTTAGGCCGCCATTTACGTGCGAGAACTGAGGTATCAGACAAATTACGCCACCCTAAATATACAATTCGCGCAGCGATTCGCCTGCCCTTTCCCTCGCTTGCGGGGGAAAGTTGGAAAGGGGGGAACGGGCATGGAGAGTTCGATCATTAAGGGATCCTATTTCGCCATGCCCGTTAAAAGTGATAGACAAAATGCACTTGATTCAGATTGATGCCCTGGTTTGGCTTCTTGATACCGCCATTGGAGAGATGCTGATAACGATAGCCCAGATCAAATTGCTGCTGTTCGCCGAAACGCACACCCAAACCGATATGATCGCCAAACTGGAACGCACTGCCAAAACGACGGTTCGCATACACAGAGGTCGGAGAAATCAGATGAAAACCGATGGCCGCTTCAAGGTAGGGAGAGATTGCTGCAGGGGTTTTTTGCTGTAAACGAAACACCGGCGTAATACCAAAATCGGTAATCGTCTGATTATTGCCGGCACTGCTACGGCCTTTCCAGGTACCTGCTGTCGCCTCCCAGAATCCGCTTACCATCCAGTCGCCCCCGGTGAACCACTGGCGATCAAAGTTCCAGATTACGCCCGCCCGTACCACATCTGTTTGATCGCCATTTCCCAACTCGAAGGAAACGCCATCGACAGCCAACACATTCCCACTGAATAACAGCGCACAAAGAAACCAGCCTACCTTCCTCATCACACCCTCCGGTAGCCCCACAAACGGGCATGGCAAAAATGCCGCCCTTGATTAGAAACACACCATGCCCGTTCCCTGATGAAGCAACTAGCCATTCCACTAAGCAACCAAAAAACGGTTGCTTAGTGGCTGGTTATCACCTCAACCCTCTGATGAAACTTCTAGCCATTCGGCTAAGCTATCAAAAAACGATAGCTAAGACGCTGGTTATCCCGCAAGCGGGCGAGGGGGCGAACGAAGCGCTGCGCGCGTTTCACATTACAGGAGGCGAGCCTTACCCCCGGCACTTGCAGTAATTAGCTGTGGCTGCTTCCTTCCGGACCTGACCAGATTCACTACCCTGCAATGCGGGGAGACCCGCCAATTCTTTGAAATTTTTGCA
>JAUSLX010000042.1 GCA_030645775.1 Gallionella sp.
GCTTCTCGCTTTGAAGTCTCTTCTTGATGGAATGATCCATATAACCACAGGCCAACCATGACGACCATCGAAGCAAATATGTGGATGTCCGCAAATAAACGAACGGCAAACACCTGCCATGGGGAATTTAAATCAACGATAGACCTCGTCGCAATAAGCAGCCGAGTATCAATGGATTGAATGAATTCAAACATAACAACTGTCACGGTGATCGCCGCGCACGGGGGGCAGTCTAACAATCAAACATTTCCTCCTGGCTCATCTCAAGAGTACTGACTTATTTGTCGTTCCTAACGGGCATGGCGAGCCGCCGCCCCTGAAGATGAAACTCGCCAAGCCCGTTCCCTCACCCCCGTTCCCCCTCTGATGGAACTACTAGCCATTACACTAAGCCAGCAAGCTGGCAAGTGCTTGGTTATCCCAAAGGGCGAGGGGTACGGTTCGTCGCTACGCGAGTTCCATTACGTTAAACATGTAAGAACGACAAAATCGAAGAAGTCTGTAGTTCGTCAGGTAATCACCGTCGGTTGTTCGCGTCCGGTGCGTGCGACGAGTTCGGACAGTTGCCCTGCGATGCCGATGAGTTCGGCCAGCGCGACTTGCGCATCAAGATGGTGGTTTGCGATGACAGGATCGTAGGCTTCCAGATAGATGCGCAAGGTCGCGCCTTCGGTGCCCGTGCCGGACAGGCGGAAGACGATGCGTGAACCGTCGGTGAAGATGATGCGGATGCCTTGTCCTGTGCTGATGCTGCCATCGACCGGGTCGGTGTAGCTGAAATCGTCGCAAACATCGACGGTATAGCTGCCGAGTTTTTGTCCGGGCAAGGTGGCGAAACTGTCTTTCAGATGTTTCATCACGCCGTTGGCTGCCTCGGTCGGGATGGCTTCAAAATCGTGGCGCGAATAGACGTTGCGACCGTAATGCGCCCAGTGTTCGCGGGTGATGGTCTCGACCGACTGTTTGCGCACCGCTACGATATTCAACCAGAACAGCACGGCCCACAGGCCGTCTTTTTCGCGGATATGGGATGAGCCGGTGCCGAAGCTTTCCTCTCCGCACAAAGTGACTTTGCCTGCATCCATCAGGTTGCCGAAGAATTTCCAGCCGGTGGGCGTCTCATAGCAGGGTATGCCGAGTTCTTTTGCGACGCGATCGGCTGCGGCACTGGTGGGCATGGAGCGTGCAACACCCGCCAGACCGGCGCTGTAACCGGGGGTAAGTTTGGCGTTCGCGGTCAAAATCGCCAGACTGTCGGATGGTGTGACGAAGAATCCTTTACCCAGAATCATGTTGCGGTCGCCGTCGCCGTCGGAGGCGGCACCGAAATCGGGGGCGTTCTCGCCGTAGAGGATCTCGACCAGTTCATGTGCGTAAGTCAGGTTGGGATCGGGATGGCCGTTGCCGAAATCGGGCAGCGGCACGCAATTCATGATGCTGTCCTCAGGCGCGCCCAAACGGTTGATAAAGATGTCGCGCGCATAAGGGCCGTTGACGGCGTGCATCGCATCGAACTTGATGCGGAAGCCGCCCGCCAGCAAGGCACGGATCGCGCCGAAATCAAACAGCGATTCCATCAGTTCGGCATAGTCGGCCACCGGGTCGATCACCGACACGATCATGTTGCCGATCAGGTAGTCACCTGTGGCATCCAGCGCCACGTCCGGCGCATCGATCAGGCGATATTGGCTAATTGTTTTGCTTAGTTCAAAAATGGCCTCGGTAATTTTTTCAGGAGCAGGGCCGCCGTTGGCGGTGTTGTATTTGATGCCGAAATCGCCATCCGGGCCGCCGGGGTTATGGCTGGCCGACAGGATGATGCCGCCGTAGGTTGCATATTTGCGTATCACGCAGGAGGCGGCCGGGGTGGACAAGATGCCGCCCTGACCGACCAGCACGCGCCCGAAACCATTGGCGGCGGCCATTTTGAGGATGATCTGAATCGCTTCGCGGTTGTAATAACGCCCGTCGCCGCCGACTACCAGTGTCGCGCCCGGCGGCGGGGAGATGCTGTCGAATATGGCTTGTACGAAATTTTCCAGGTAATGCGCCTGCTGGAAGGCGGGTACGCGCTTGCGCAGACCGGAAGTGCCCGGTTTTTGGTCATTAAACGGTGTAGTGGCAATAGTTTGGATGGTGGTTGCGATTTCCCCCGACATTTTTACTTCTCCCGGCTGTTTATTGTTGCCCGTCATCTTACACCTGCATAGTTAAAAAATATTGCGAGTGCGTTTGTATTTTAATGTCGGGATGATGACTTCCCACAAAGCCGGCATTTCCTGCAATAATCACGCCTGCCAAACAATATTATTGAAAGTGAGCAGGCAAAATGATGAGTCAAGATGATTTGAAACGCGCGGTAGCACTCGCTGCGATTGAATATGTTCCGCTGGATTGCATTGTGGGTGTGGGTACGGGTTCAACCGCCAATTTCTTTATTGATGAATTGGCTAAAATCAAGCACAAAATACGCGGTGCGGTGGCCAGCTCTGAAGCTTCGGCCATTCGTTTGCGTGGGCACGGTATTGAAGTGCTGTCATTGAACGAGGCAGGTGATTTGCCGGTGTACGTGGATGGCGCGGATGAAATAACCCGTCACATGCACATGGTGAAGGGCGGGGGCGGGGCACTGACGCGCGAGAAGATTGTCGCGGGTGCGAGCAAAAAGTTTATTTGTCTGTGCGATGCCAGCAAGCTGGTAGGTGTGCTGGGCAAGTTCCCGTTGCCCATCGAAGTGATACCGATGGCGCGTAGTTCCGTGGCGCGGCAATTGGTTGCGCTGGGCGGGCAACCCAAGTTGCGCGAGGGTTTTACCACCGATAATGGCAATGTCATACTCGATGTGCATGGCATGAGCATTATGAATCCGGTTGAGCTGGAATCGACGCTGGATCATATCGCCGGCGTGGTGACCAATGGTCTGTTTGCGCGCCGTGCAGCCGATGTGCTGCTGCTGGGTACGCCGGAAGGCGTGAAGACGATGACCGCATAGTAGCTTTTTATCCCCTTCCTCTTTGAGGAAGGGACGATTGCCTCCTCTCCCGCAAGCGGGAGAGGATTGAGGTGAGGGTGATTTGCGCAATACTACTGTCACAAATCTTTCATACAGAGCTTATAGACTGCAATATTTTACCTATCCAATTGAGGAATCCCATGAACAGTACTGATCACACCTCCAAGCAATTCGATGTCGAGCTTGAAGCCATACGTGCCTACGTGTTGCAGATGGGAGGGCTGGTAGAAAGTCAGATCAAGAGTGCCGTCATTTCGCTGGTGGACGGTGATGTTGAACTGATGAATCGGGTGATCGATGATGATCATCGTGTCAATGCCATGGAGGTCAAGATAGACGACGCCTGCAGTCAGGTGATCGCGCGCCGCCAGCCGACGGCCAGCGATTTGCGTCTGGTGATGATGGTCGTCAAAACGATCACCGATCTTGAGCGCATCGGCGATGAAGCCGAAAAGATCGCGCGCATGGCCAAGATGCTGTCGCAAAAACACGGGCTGGCTATTCCGCGTTATCACGAAATCAAACATGCTGCGGAAATCGCGGTGGAAATGCTGCGCAAATCGCTGGATGCGTTTGCGCGCCTGGAGGTGGTAATGGCCGCAGACGTCGTTCGTCAGGATGATCAGGTAGACGAAGAATTCCGCTCCATCATGCGCTATCTCATTACCTTCATGATGGAAGATCCGCGCACTATCACTACTTCGCTGGAGATATTGTTCGTGGCCAAAGCGATTGAGCGTATCGGCGACCACGCCAAGAATATCTCCGAATACGTCATCTATATGGTCAAGGGGCGCGATGTGCGCCATGTTTCCCTCGATGAAATCGAACGTGAAGTATTGAAGTAATGGAACAGCAACCCATCCTTGCTGCTGTTGATATGGGGTCGAACAGTTTCAGGCTCCAGGTGGCACGGGTGGAAGGCGAGCAACTCTATATGCTGGACGGCCTGCGCGAACCGGTGCGTCTGGCCGCCGGCCTCACGGCAGATAATTATCTGGATGCAGCGGCGCAGCAGCGCGCACTCGAAGCACTGGGGCGCTTTGCCGAACGGCTGCGTGACCTGCCGTCAGGCGCGGTGCGTGCAGTGGGTACCAACTCCTTGCGCGTGGCTGTGAACGCCGCAGAATTTATCGAAAAAGCCGAAAAGGTATTGGGTTTTCCGATAGAAGTCATCGCCGGACACGAAGAAGCACGGCTGATTTATATGGGCGTGACGCACGGCCTGCCTCAGACGGATGACAATCTGCTGGTGATGGACATAGGCGGCGGCTCCACCGAGTTCATTATCGGCCACGGGATGACACCGCTCAAGCTGGAGAGTCTGTATATGGGCTGCGTCAGTTTCAGCAGCCGGTACTTTCCAGGCGGGAAAATTAGCAAGCGCAGCATGGAGAAGGCAGAAATTGCCGCCCGCAGTGAATTGCAGACCATCGTCGTTGACTATCGGGGCCAGTGGCAGAAAGCACTCGGCTCATCGGGTACTGCCAAGGCGATCGCCGAAATACTGGAAATGAACGGCTACAGCAAAAACGGCATCACCCGCGATGGCCTGGAAAAACTGCGTGCGGAACTGATCAAGGCGGGGGATATTAAAAAGTTGAATCTGCAAGGTTTGCGCGAGGACAGATTGCCTTCGCTGCCGGGCGGTTTCGCGATCATGTATGCCGCGTTTTGTGAATTGGGCATCACCGATATGCAAGTTGCGCTCAGCGCCCTGCGTGAAGGGGTGTTATATGATTTGTGGGGGCGCTTCCACAATAATGATATGCGTGATGTCACCGTGCAGCATTTTATGCGTCGTTACCATGTGGTTCCGGCACAGGCCGCACGCGTATCCCGGCTTGCCCTTGAACTGGCACGGCAATTTTTCGCTAACGGGCATGGAAAAGTGACCACCCCTGATAATGAAATGGTTCTCGCAGGGATATTGCCCTCGGGCAATAACTCGCAAACCCGCCATGCCCGTTCCCTCACCCCCGTCCCCCCTCTCCCCCCTCTCCCAAAGGGCGAGGGGTACGGTTCGTCGCTACGCGAGTTTCACGTTAACGATACGAACGGATCACCGCGCGCACTGCACGCTAACGAGTCGGCTCTGCAAGTGCTGGGCTGGGTCGCCAATCTGCATACCATCGGCATCCGCGTGGCGCACAGCGGTTACCACAAACATACCGCCTATATTCTCGCCAATGCCGATATGCCGGGTTTTTCGAAGAAGGAACAGGCAAGGCTGAGCTTGCTTGCACTGGCACATCGCCGCAGCATGAAAAAATTGCAGGGTTTGTTGACGGATGAAGAGGATTGCGTGCTGGCAATGAGTCTGCGCCTGGCGGCCCTGTTCTACCGTAATCGCAGTGATGTCGTGTTGCCCGAGATGCACGCCAGTTTCAGCGGAAAAAAGTATTCTCTTACCATGGACGCAGACTGGCTGGAACAAAGCCCGCTGACGGAAGCGGCTTTGCAGGAAGAAGTGAAGCAATGGAAGACGCTGGGCGTCACCATGCAGCTCATCAAACAATAACCTCAGTTCTCCTTCGGTGGTAAACTTCGCGCCGAAGCTGGCCAGACAGTCGCCGCGCACCTCTGGTGCGGGGAGGAAAGTCCGGGCTCCAGAGAGCAGAATGCCGGTTAATGGCCGGACACCGCGAGGTGATGAAAAGTGCCACAGAAAATAAACCGCCGATGGCTGTGCAAACAGATCAGGTAAGGATGAAACGGTGCGGTAAGAGCGCACCGCGCTCCCGGTAACGGGAGTGGCACGGTAAACTCCATTCGGAGCAAGATCAAATAGGCTGACTATGGCGTGGCTCGCGTCGTCAGCGGGTAGATTGCTTGAGCGTAAGGTAACGAAACGCCTAGAGGAATGACTGTCCACGACAGAACCCGGCTTATCGGCCAGCTTCACCTTCTTTCTGCCTTTGTACGCCAACCCCGATATCAATTCCTGATGAAGTAGAGGACGTTAAAGGATCAGCTCTTATGACGCTTCATGTTTTTATGTTCATATCGGCAATCAGGGCGTGGCACCGCCATGTCGTGCGTTTCAGGCTGCCTGTCTTGCTGTGTGCTGTCAGTGTATTCTGGCCGTTATCCGGCCATGCGGACGAACAGCAAGGTAAACAGGTTTATCGGGTGGCGATCGACCGGGAATATGCGCCGTTCGAATTCGTGGATACGCACGGGCAAGCGCAAGGTTACACGCCGTCACTGTTGCGCACCCTGGGTGATGATGCCGGCGTGCAGTTTGAATTCATACCGATGAACTGGCCAGATGCACTGGCTTCGCTCAAAGCGGGCGAGGTGGACATCGTTAACATGATCGTTACGCCGGAACGTGCCGCAGAATTTCAATTCTCCACTCCTCACAGTCGCATTGCGCAAGCCCTGTTCCGTAATGAAAAAAAGAAAAATATTGTCGATCTGGACTCTCTGGCAGGTCAGGTCGTTGCCCTGCAAAAGGGCGATATCTCGCTGGACAGGCTCGCGGATCGGACTGATTTTACGCGCTACATCGTAAGCCGCAAGATAGACGGTTTGCTGTATTTGAATCTGGGCAAAGCGGATGCGTTTCTCTGTGCCCAGCAAGCCTGTGTGCGCGCTATTTCCGAATACGGTTTCCTTAACGTGGAACTGGCGGCGGGTGGCCTTTTTTCACAGGATTATGCCTTTGCCGTAAGCAAGGAAAATCAGCCGCTGATAGCCTTGCTGAATCGGCAGCTTGCCCGCATCAAGGCCTCCGGGCAGCTTCAGGCATTGGAGACGGAATGGCTGCACGGGCAGCTTGTTCAACCGAGCTGGCTGTACCAGAACAGGGTCATCCTGTCCTTGCTGGCTTGTCTTCTGTTGATGGGCATGGTGCTGTTGTGGAATGTCAGCTTGCGCAGGCTGGTCAATGCCAGGACGAAGCGTCTGCAGGAAAATGAGCGGCACTTGATGCAATCGCAGCGAATTGCGCATATTGGCAGCTGGATTTACGACATGGAGCACAACATAACGTGGTCTGATGAAATGTATCGAATCTTCGGCGTTTCTCATGGTAGCTTTATGCTCAATGCGGAATCTTTTATCGGTTTGATACACCCTGATGATCAGGCTGCCATGCAGTCCTGGGTCGCGCGCTGTATGTCGGGGCAGGAACCGCCAGCCCTGGTGTTCCGTTGTGCGTGGCCGGATGGCACGGTTCATTATATCGAAGGCCAGGGCGAGTTGTTGTTGAACGATAATGGCACGCCTTGCCTGATGTCAGGAACGGGGCAGGACATCACTGAACGCAAGGAAGCTGAAAGGCGGCTCCGCGATTCCATGCAACAGCTTGAAAGCAAAGAGCTGGCTAAAACACGTTTCCTGGCGGCGGCCGGGCACGATTTGCGCCAACCGCTGGCCGCAGCCAATATGTTTTTGTTCGCACTCAGATCGACTGCAACCAGCCCTCAGCAAAAGGAGATCCTCCAACAGATGACGCACTCGATGGATGCATTCAAAGGTTTGCTTGATGCTTTATTGAAAGTGTCCAGGCTGGATTCCGGGATGATCAAACCGGAATATAAAACGATCAATGTGAATGAAATCCTCATCTGGCTGGAACAGAATTTTGCGGTCATGGCCGCTGAGAAGCGACTCGGTTTCAGGCTATACTTTCCAATGAAGGAGGCGCTTTTTGTTTACAGTGATATGGGTTTGCTCAAGTCAGTGTTGAGTAACCTGGTTGCAAATGCAATCAAATTCACAGCCCGGGGCGCGATCATGATCAGCGCCAGAGCACGCGGTGGCGATGTGCTGTTTCAGGTGTGGGATACCGGTATGGGCATTCCCGGCGAACATGTGGAGCATATCTTTGATGAATTCTATCAACTGGACAATCCGCAGCGGGACAGGACCAGCGGGCTGGGGCTGGGTCTGGCTATCGTCAAGCGCACTCTGGCGCTGCTGGGCGGAGAAGTCAGTTGCCGGTCATGTCCTGGTCGCGGAACGGTTTTTGCGTTTCGTCTGCCTCATGCAGTGCCATCAACGGTTGTTTCGCGTGCGCCTGCGGTATTGCCGGAACGCACGTTAAGCGATGCGTTTGCGCAAGACAGGACATTCGTGGTGCTGGAAGATGATCCGCTGGTCGCCAGCGCCACGACTACCGTGCTCGAAGGAGTGGGCGGCAAAGTAAAATGTTTCTCCAATGCCGAAGACGCCCTGCTGCACACGGATATTGAGCAGGCCGATTATTACATCGTTGATTTCATGCTCGCGGGTGCGCTGAATGGTATTCAGTTTCTGAAAACGCTGCGTCAAAAATCGGGGATACCCATCAAGGCGGTGCTGGTAACCGGCGATACGTCGAGCAGTTTTATTTATGAATCGGCGGGCCTTGATTGGCCCGTGCATTACAAACCGGTCGATGTGAAGGAGCTATTCGCCAGCCTCAGCGCGCAGGGTGATTAGCCGGCGTAGCGCAATCAAGAAAGCAGTGGAGGAAATGGCGCGCTGTGGCGTGACCACTTTCTGTAGGTCGCTTGATCTGCTGCCGAGCGCACCAGTTCGCGTTTGAGTTGATCGTTCTCGTCCTTCAAAACCCGAATTTCACGATTACCGGGGGCTTGTACGTTGTGCCTTTAATGTGAGCCTGGCCCATTTGATCTTGTATTTGATTTTAACTTCTTGAATATATAAGGATATAGATGTGAGTTTGCTTCTTGCAGGTCTTACTATTCTGGTGGTCGGTGACAGTCACTTGGCGTATGGGGAGCATAAGGAATATTTGATCACCACATTGCATGATGAACTCATGCAGCATGGAGCCCAAGTCTACTCTTACGGTGTTTGTGGAGCAAAAGCACGGGATTTGATGTATGGAATGAAAATTCCATATTGTGGTTTCGCTTTCAGACTGAATAATGAAAAAATCAGGTGGCGCCCGAAAGACATGGGCCCCACCGCGTCATTACCTGAGCTGGTTAAAAAATTTCATCCTGATCTGGTTGTGGTGGTTAATAACGATACGTTGGCTGGATACAAGGATGCCGCCTTGAATAAAACCTGGATATGGGAGGAAGTGCGCAGTTTAACCATGGGGATCAAGGCTAGCGGCACGAGTTGCGTATGGGTTGGGCCAGCTTGGGGTAGTGAAGGCGGCAAGTATGGTAAAACTTTCGCCAAGGCAAGAGAATTGTCTGATTACCTCGCTGATATCGTTGCGCCTTGCATCTATATCAATTCGCTTGCGATGTCGACACACGGCGAATGGAAAACATTAGACGGTGTACATTTAATGGCGGCAGGTTATCGGATGTGGGGAAGTGCGATAGCCAGCCAGATTGTATCGTCTGATATTTTGCAACAAACGGTGAGGCAGAAATAAAATGAATCTGGGGTGCGGGCGGAATTCCAGCTCACCCTCGCTCCAGTATTCCGAGGCCGATCAAATAGGCCGCGACGGTATAGTTTAGCAGCCTGGGCCTCATCAGAATGAGTCCTGTTCCGTATGTGCGATAGTGCACAGAATGTTGCCATCGGATGAGAAACAATGCCGCCAGACTTGTGGTGCGCGGCTCAAACCACGCGTAATCAACCCATACTTTAGCGGCGGTGATTCATGCGTATTTTTCGGATCGTAACGACAACAATTCTTCTTATGTCCGCGCTGACATTTGGCGGCTGCCAGACCACCACCTCGGGCGGGTCGGTTAGCGAGGATCGCAAGCAACTGCTGCTGGTTTCCTCGCAGGAACTCGACCAGATAGCCGCGCAAGGTTACAACAAACTGAAAGCCGATGCCGCAGCCAAGGGTGCGCTCAATACGGACAAAGCGATGCTGCAGCGGGTACGCGCCATAGCCGCCCGAATCGAGCCGCAGACCAGAGTGTTTCGTTCCGACGCGCCCGGATGGAATTGGGAGGTCAACGTGATCGACAGCAATGAGCTCAATGCATTTTGCATGCCGGGAGGCAAAATCATGTTTTATTCTGGCCTGATCCGAAAGCTCGCTCTAAGCGACGACGAAATCGCAGTGGTGATGGGGCATGAAATATCGCATGCCCTGCGTGAGCACTCGCGCGAGCACGTCTCGCAGGCTCTTGCAGCGCAGATGGGTATTGGTCTCGGTGCTGCACTGCTCGGCTTGGGCCAGGGTTCTGTCGATATGGCAGGCATCGCCTACCAAACCCTGATTGCAACGCGGTTCATGTCAAACAGCGCCCAATACTTTCCACTAGTCAGCGTCCAATTGTTTCCACTTTTCCAGCCTTCTGAGATCGATTTTTGCGCTGTTTGAAGCGGTAAGAATCATTGCCTGTTTCGAGGATTTCGCAGTGATGGGTGATGCGGTCCAGCAAGGCTGTAGTCATCTTCGCATCGCCAAATACCTGTACCCATTCGCCGAATGACAGGTTTGTGGTGATGATCAGCGAGGTCTTTTCGTAAAGCTGGCTGATGAGATGGAACAGCAAGGCGCCACCCGATGCCGGGAACGGTAGATAGCCCAGTTCATCCAGAATGACCGCATCCACCAGACAGAGCTGTTTGGCCAGATATCCAGCCCGCCCCAGACTCTTCTCACGCTCCAGTTGATTCACTAGGTCGACGGCATTGAAGAAGCGTGCACGCTTGCCCTGATGGATCGCCGCCACCCCGATGGCGGTGGCCAGATGGGATTTACCGGTGCCCGTGCCGCCCACCAGAATCAGGTTATGCGCCACTTCCATGAAGGCCGCACTCGCCAGTTGTTCAACCACCGCTTGGGATAGCGGCGTTTCAGTCCAGTCGATTCCGGTCAGATCACGGTGGATCGGGAACCGTGCTGCCTTGAGCTGATAACGCAGGCTCTTGAGTTGGCGTTCCGTCTGTTCTGCCGTAATCAGCCGCTCCATCCAGACTTCAGGCCGATGGGCCTGTTTGGGCTTCTCAGCCTGTAATTCACTCCAAGCGGCGGCCATGCCGTACAGGTATAGCGACTTCAAAGTCGTTGCGTAATCAATGGACATTGCGGCCTCCCAGCAGATAGTCGTAGCGCTGGCAATTGGCCAATGGTTCTGTCCTCAAGGCAATGCCGTCCGGCACGTTGTTAGCAGATGCAGGTAAATTGGGCGCAACGAGTCTGCGTAATTCATTCATCACGACCGGTGCGCTGACGACTCCGCATTCCAGTACCAGCTCGCAGGCGACTGTCAGCGCATCCAGCCCTGTCTCGCCTGCCATCATCAACAATTCGACAAAGGCACGATCTCCCTTGGGCTGCTTTAGGATACGGTCACGTACTGTCTGAAGGGGGGCAGGCAAGTCCCAGTTCACGAACGGCGCACCATTGCGCAATGCGCCGGGCTTTTTCTCCAGCACCGGCAGGTAGTGCCAGGGATCGCAGATCAACTGGTCACGCCCCAGCACACGCGGATGCGCGGCGATCACTTCGCCGTGCGCCACGATGCGGATCTGATCGGCGGTGGTTCTGACCGAGACTGCTTGCCCTGCGACATTCGCCGGTACGCTGTAACGGTTGCGATCTACACTGACCAGACAGGTCGAGGACACGCGCATCATCTGTTCGACATAACCGTCGAAGTGCGCCGTGACAGGCCGTAGCAACGGCTGCTCGTCGGCAAAGCAGGCGGCGATAGTGCGCTGACTTTGTGTGGGGTGGCTGCGCTCTGCCAGTTCACGGCAGCGGGTGGCCAGCCACTCATTGAGTTCGGCAAAGGAAGCAAAGCGAGCCAGCGGCGTGAACAACCATTCCCGCACATTGCCTACCTGATTCTCAACCTGGCCTTTCTCCCAACCGGAGGCAGGTGTACAGGCGACCGGTTCAAACAGATAATGATTGGCCAGCGTTAAGAAGCGCCGGTTGAATTGGCGCTGCTTGCCTACGTATACAGTGTCGACAACGGTCTTGAGGTTGTCGTAGATCAGGCGGGCCGGCACGCCGCCAAAGAAAGCGAAGGCGCGATTGTGTGCATCCAGCACCATCTCCTGCGTCTCTCGCGGATAGGCTGCCACGAACATCTGACGGCTGTAGGCCATGCGGAAGTGTGCGACCTTGATGGTGTGCATGACGCCGCCCAGTTCAACCTGCTCCTGACTCCAATCGAACTGGCAGGCATCGCCAGGTTGAAACAGCATCGGCACGAATGCTTCGGTCAACTTGGGGCCGGTATTGCCAGATTTCCAGCGTTTGACGAAGCGCTGTACGCTGTCATATGCACCAAGATAACCGAGTTCCTCTAAGCCTTCGAACAAGCGGTGAGCAGAACGTCGGCGCTGTCTGGGAAGTTTGGCCTCTTCAACCAACCAAGCGGTTAACTGTGGCTCGAACTGCCCCAGCCTGGGTGATGCAGGTTGCTTCCGGTTGTATTTCGGTTCCGCTACGGTATTGAGATGCTTGCGCACCGTCGGGCGGGATAGGCCCATCTCGCGTGCAATGGCCGAGACGGTTTGTTTCTGCACCGAATAACGGCGGCGGATT
>JAUSLX010000072.1 GCA_030645775.1 Gallionella sp.
GAGATGCCTACTGCGGTCGAGGGGATGGTCAGTTTGCGCGGGGCGTTGGTTCCGGTGATCGATTTGGCGAAATACGCCGGCATGTCCATGGACTGCAAACCGGAAATAATGATAGTGACCGAATACAACGGCCATACGCAGGGTTTTCTGGTTAAATCGGTGGATAATATTTTGCGCCTGGACTGGTCGGCGATGCGCGTTCCACCCGCCATGCTGATGGCTGAGATGGGTGGTATGGTGACCGCGATCACCGAATTGAAGGACAAGCGACTGGTGATGTTGCTGGATGTGGAAAAGGTGCTGGCCGACACCGGCCACTTTGACAGCGATGAGTTGATTTTCAAGAGTGTGCAACCGCTCGGCAAGGCAAATCGTACTGTGTTTTTCGCCGATGATTCTTCGGTGGCGCGGAATCAGATCGCCAAGACGCTGGATGCGATGCAGGTCAAACATCTTTCAGCAATAAACGGACGTCAGGCGTGGATCGAATTAGCCAAAATGGCCGATTACGCCGATTCAGCAAAGATTCCGCTCAAAGATCTGTTGCAGGTGATCCTGACGGATGTGGAAATGCCCGAAATGGATGGTTACATGCTGACTCGCAAGATCAAGGATGACAAACGCTTTAAGGGTATTCCCGTGATCATGCATTCGTCATTGAGCAGTTCTTCGAATCAGCAACTGGGAAAATCAGTCGGGGTGGATGAATATGTGCCGAAATTCGAACCGCAAAAACTGTCGCAGACATTGGCAAGGTTGTTGGCTTGACATGGAGTGCGGCGACGCGTCGCCGCTGTTACAAAGCGCAGACGTGTCTGCGCACTCCAAAAAAGGGAGAAATAAATGACTTATTCGGATGAAATGCTGAGCAACGGTGAAGATGGTGTGCTGGATCATGTTGATGCGCGTACCAATCTGGTGGGTTCCAATAAAATGGAAATCCTGCTGTTCAGCCTGGGCAGCGAGGAGCGGTTTGGCATCAATGTGTTCAAGGTGAAGGAAGTTTGCCCTGCGGGAAAGATTACCCGTACACCGAATATGCCTGCTGGGGTGGAAGGCATCGTGTCCTTACGCGGCAACGTCATGCCTGTGCTCAATATGGCCAGTTTTATGGATATACACCCGGCCGAGAAGCACCAGACCATGATGGTGGCAGAATTTAACAGCCACATTATGGGGTTTTTGGTGCACAGCGTAGACCGTATCATCCGGGTGGATTGGGATAAAGTGCGCGCCACTGAAGGAATGCTCTCGGATAAGGCGGCGTTGATAACGGCGATTACCGAATTGCCGGACGGAACCCTGGTCTCCATTCTGGATGTCGAACAGATACTGGCCAATGCCTTTGGCGAAGCCATCGTCGGCAGCGTTGAACGCCTGGAGTCCGACTATGATTTATGCGTTTTCTTTGCGGATGACTCCATGGTGGCGCGCAGAAAGATAGGCGAAGTGCTGGATAAAATGGGCGTCAAACATATCCAGTCGGCGAACGGCCGTGAAGCATGGGATAGGCTCAAGGCGCTGGCAGAATCCGCAGAAAGCAGCGGGGAAAAACTGCATGACAGGATACAGGTGATTCTGACCGATGCTGAAATGCCGGAAATGGATGGTTATGTGCTGACTCATCACGTTAAAAATGATCACCGCTTCGACGGTATTCCGGTGGTCATGCACTCATCGCTTTCTTCCGAAGCGAATCGTGCGATGGGGCGCAGGGCGGGGGTAGATTATTACGTGCCAAAATTTGATTCAATGATTTTGTCGACAACGCTCAGGCCGTTGCTGACTTAGAAACAGGGAGGGGTAAGTGGAACGGCACTTTGTGCCTCAGTGGTGAGTGGGGGCCCACTTTCCACTTTCCACTCCCCACTTACCAGATTAGGAGAGCATCATGGGTATAGAAAGTACACGGTTTTTGGTGGTTGATGATTTTTCCACGATGCGTCGCATCGTGCGCAACCTTCTCAAGGAGCTGGGTTTTGTCAATGTGCAGGAGGCCGAAGACGGCGTACAGGCGCTGAGCAAACTGCGCGCGGATACCTTTGATTTTGTCGTATCGGACTGGAACATGCCGAACATGACAGGGATAGAGCTGCTCAGGGCGATTCGGGCAGATGCCAGTCTCAAGCATTTGCCGGTGTTGATGGTCACTGCGGAGGCGAAGCGTGAAAATATTATCGAAGCAGCGCAGGCGGGTGCATCCGGCTATGTGGTCAAGCCTTTCACGGCGGCTACGCTGGACGAAAAGCTGAAAAAAATATTCCAAAACATGAATAAGTGAGAACTGACATGGCTACCAATATGGCAATCCAGGAATGCGATGACCTAGAAGCGCTTTTCGACAGCATCGTTGCGGCGAATGTTGATGAACAGCCGCCTGAGCCGCGCCCGGCCTATCCGGTTGCTGCCGAAACCGGGATGAATTCAGGCAAGGTTATCAATCAACTCGGGCAGATGGCGCGCACCCTGCACGATACGCTGCGCGAACTGGGATTGAACAAGGAAATCGAGAAAGCGGCTTCCTCCATACCTGATGCCCGTGATCGTTTGAATTATGTGGCTACCTTGACGCAGCAGGCGGCAGAGCGGGTGTTGAATGCGACCGAAGCGGCACAGCCACTGGTTGAGAATATGGAAGTGGAGGCGGGCCGCCTGGCCGGACAGTGGCAGTTGTTGTTTGAGAAAAAGTTGAACGTAGATAAATTCAAGACATTAGTCATGCAAACGCAGGCTTTTCTTGAAATCGTACCCAAGCAAACCAAGGCAACCAATGCCTATTTGCTGGAAATCATGATGGCGCAGGATTTTCAGGATTTGACCGGCCAGGTCATCAAAAAGATTATTGAAGTTACGCAACAAATGGAACAGCAGTTACTGTCGTTGCTGCTGGAAAATGCGCCGCCGGCGATCAGGGCTGAATTTGATACCGGATTACTTAACGGCCCGGTCATCAATCCGCACAAACAGAACAACGTCGTGACCAATCAGGATCAGGTGGATGATTTACTGGAAAGTCTGGGATTTTAATTAAACCTGGTAAGTAGAACGGCACTTTGTGCCTCAGTGGTAAGTGGGGGGCTTTTCCCCACTCCCTACTTTCCACTCACCACTCCCCGGAATAGGAGGAAATAATGAACGATTTTGTTGGCATGGAAGATTTATTAAGCGACTTTTTGCTCGAGGCGGGCGAGATGTTGTCCGATGTGGATAGCAAGTTGATGGATCTGGAAAAACATCCTGATGACAGCCATTTGCTCAACGATATTTTTCGTGGCTTCCACACGATCAAGGGGGGGGCAGGGTTTCTTAACGCAAGCGAACTGGTCACCTTGTGCCACTTGACAGAAAATCTGTTTGATAAATTGCGCAACCGTGAGTTGACTCTGAATGCGGAATTGATGGATGTTATTTTTGCTGCGACCAGCGAGGTGCGCAGAATGTTCGATGCGTTGCAGCAGACTCAGCAACCTCAGGCTGCGCCGATGCAGATGTTGGAAAATTTGAAAACGGCACTGACCGGAAGGCCCGTGCCGAGGACTGAGATGAAAGGGGCGAGTTCAAACACGGCCGCCCAGCCCCCGGCCCCCGGTCCCCAATCCTCTGATGTGGATTGGGATGCGCTCTATAACGCGCTGACGGGTACGGACATCGTTGAAAAGGTGGGCGCAACCCGTGATCCGGAGCAGATTGCCGAGGCTGTTTCGGAAGAAGAGTCGACCAAGAAGGCGTTTGGTCGCCGTACCAGCGATGTACCGGGTGCGACGGTGGGTCGTCGTGACGGGGATGTACCTACCAAGGAGGCCAAGGAATCTACGATACGTGTGGAAACCAGCAGGTTGGATCAGGTGCTCAACCTTTCAGGTGAAATCGGTCTGACCAAGAATCGCCTCACGCACTTGCGTTCCAGCATCTTGCAAGGGCGTAACGATGTAGAGACCTTGCGCGAACTGGATCAGTCAGTCAGTCAACTGGATATGCTGGTGGTGAATTTGCAGAATGCGGTGATGAAAACGCGTATGCAGCCTATCGGTCGATTGTTCAAAAAATACCCCCGTCTGGCGCGTGATCTGGCACGTTCCCTGGGCAAGGACGTCGAGCTGGTGTTGTCCGGTGAAGACACCGAAATGGACAAGACCATGATCGAGGACTTGAATGATCCGTTGGTACATCTGGTACGCAACGCGGTCGATCATGGCGTAGAAACCATAGAACAACGTATCGCTATCGGTAAACCGGAAAAGAGTCTGGTGGAACTGAGTGCGCGTCAGGAAGGCGATCACATTGTAATTACCATCGTCGATGACGGTCGGGGTATGAAGCCTGAAGTGATACGCAACAAGGCCATAGAGAAGGGTTTGCTGACCAGCGAGATGGCGAATACGCTGGATGAGAATCAATGCCTGGAATTGGTTTTTCTGCCAGGGTTCTCCACCAAGGATGAAATTTCCAGTGTGTCGGGACGCGGTGTGGGCATGGACGTGGTAAAAACCAATATTCAAAAGCTCAACGGTACGATCAAAATCGTTTCCGAAGCGGGCAAGGGCAGCGTGTTTGAGATTTCCCTGCCGCTTACCCTGGCGATATTGCCCGTGCTGATTTTGCGTCTCGGCGAACAGTCATTTGCCGTGCCGTTATCCATGGTGCGCGAAATTCTCTCCGTATCGCACGGGCAATTGCACCGTGTCTCGGGCAGGGCAACCATGGTGGTGCGCGGCGAAGTCCTGCCGGTTCTACCCTTGTCACAGTTGATTGGCTGGGAGGAGAGCGACAAAGAGCCGGAAGTGGGCGTGCTGATGCAGTTCGGCAACAACAGCTTTATTCTGGCGGCGGATGGCTTTGCCGGACACGACGATGTGGTGATCAAATCGCTGGATACCTTCCGGCCAAAAGGCGTGGCAGGTGTCACGATGTCCAGCGAAGGCGATATCGTGCTGATTCTGGATATCAAAGAGTTGCTTAGCGAGGTGCGCGGGGGGTAGCTGTGGGTGAAGGGTGGAATTCCAGAAACGAGAGGCTGATCCGAACCCGGAAAGTAAAATGGCAGATTTAAAAATCACATCCAGGCGCGAGTTTCATTTTACTGCGCAGGATTTTCAGCGCGTGCGCAAGCTGATTTACGAGCATGCTGGTATCTCGCTCAATGACAGCAAGCAGGAATTGGTTTACAGCCGTCTGTCGCGTCGTCTGCGTGCGACCGGCGTTCAGACTTTTGACGAATATCTGAAGTTGCTGGAGAGCAATGATGTCCGGGAGTGGGAGGCGTTCGCCAACTCGTTGACCACGAACCTGACCTCATTCTTTCGCGAGCCGCACCATTTCCCGCTGCTGGCTGAGCAACTCAAAAAAATAGCCCAGACTCGTCCCATCGTGTTGTGGTGTTCTGCCAGTTCTACCGGGGAAGAGGCCTACTCGATGGCCATGACCGCGATAGATGCATTCAACAGCTTTACCCCTCCCGTTAAAATTATCGCCACCGACCTGGATACCGATGTGCTGGAGGCAGCGCGCCGGGGCGTATATGCGCAAGAGCGCGTCGAGAAACTGGATGAAGCGCTGGTGAAGCGGTTTTTTTTCAAGGGGGCGGGCGTGCAGGAAGGATTTGTCAAGGTGCGTCCGGAGCTGCAGAGCATGATCAGTTTTCGCAAGCTTAATTTGCTGGATGCCACCTGGCCGATAGGCGACAGGGTGGATGCGATTTTCTGCCGCAATGTGATGATTTATTTTGATAAGGATACCCAGTTGGCGATACTGAAAAAAATGGCACCGCTATTGCGGGGCGACGGATTGCTGTATGCGGGACATTCTGAGAATTTTTATCACGCTGAAGCGTATTTCAGGTTGCGCGGCAAGACAGTGTACGAGCTTGCGCCGCAATTTGCGCAAAGCCAGGCCGGTTAACTCTGTGCGTGCAGCCGGAAGTGGCCAGTCACGGTGATGATGGAGCCATACTCAGCAAAGCATAAAATCAGTGTGCCTGTCAGTGATGACGCGGCATCGATACGTCGTGTTCCCAAGGCAGACAGCGCGGGCACGGCAATTTCCTCGGACAGGTCAACCAGCCACATACACGCCGCCGCGAAGTTGATTATCGTGGGCGCTTCAACCGGGGGTACAGAGGCACTCAGGGAATTTTTGATTCCCATGCCTGCGGATGCGCCCGCGATCCTGGTGACGCAGCATATGCCTGTAGCCTTTACCCACTCTTTTGCAGATCGCTTGAACAGCCTGTGCAAGATGACGGTAAGCGAGGCAGTGCATAACGAACGCGTATTGCCGGGGCATGTGTATATCGCGCCCGGGCATTCACATATGCTGATCAGGCACAGCGGCTCAGGTTATTTCATCGAATTGAACCAGTCTGCACCCGTGAATCATCACCGCCCCTCGGTGGAAGTGCTGTTTCATTCGGCAGCGCAGTGCGTGGGTGCGGACGCAGTCGGAGTCATGCTGACCGGTATGGGCAGAGACGGCGCGGCAGCCATGCTGGAGATGCGCGAGGCGGGTGCCTATAACTTTACTCAGGACGAGGCAAGTTGCGTGGTATATGGCATGCCGCGTGCGGCGGTAGAGATGGGCGCCTCGCACGAATCAGTTCCTGTGCGGGAAATGGCGCAGCGCGTGTTGGCGCGAGTGATGAATGGCGGAACGAAAAATCGTTTATGAGCCGTTAATGACAGCATCGTTTTGAGTTGGATATACGCAACCACAGTTGCGCATTTACTTTACGTCCCGGTTTGAACGTCTTGAAAAGCCAGTTAATTCCCTCGTTATTCGTCTGATTGATTATTGTCGCTTCGCTGATAATCGGCCTAACCAGCGGAGTTCATCATGGCAGAAGACAGCGATCTAGAAAAAACAGAACAACCCTCGCAACGAAAACTTGACCAGGCAAAGGAAAAAGGTCAGGTCGCCCGCTCGCGCGAGCTGTCCACGTTTTCAGTATTGCTGGTGGGCGGAGGAACGTTGTGGTTTATGGGTGCATCGCTCACCCAGCATATGGTGCAGCTGTTGCATGATGGCCTGACGATCAGTCAGGACCTTGTTTTTAAACCTGAATTGATCATTCCGCGTCTGTATGATCTTTCGCTGGATATGCTGATTGTTTTTTCACCGGTGCTGCTGATGTTGCTGTTGGCGGCCCTTTTTTCGCCCCTGTTGATGAACGGCTGGCTGTTCAGCGCCGACTCGCTGATGCCGAAATTTTCGCGTATGAACCCAATTTCCGGGATCGGCCGCATGTTTTCTGCACAATCGCTGGTGGAATTGGCCAAGGCTATCGGCAAAGCGATTGTGGTGGGGGGAATCGCCACCTGGGTCATCTGGCACAACCGGGATGACGTGCTGGAGCTGGCGACACTTTCGATTATCACCGCGATTCCGCAAATGGGTGCTCTGGTTGGCGGAAGTTTCATGGCTATAGTTGGCGCGATGCTGATTATTGTGGCAATAGATGTGCCGTTCCAGCTTTATGATCACAACAAGAAGCTGATGATGACCAAGGAAGAGGTGCGCAAAGAGTCCAAGGAGACCGAAGGCGATCCCATGGTCAAAGGGCGTATCCGCAGCATGCAGCGTGAAATGGCGCGCCGCCGCATGATGGAAGCGATACCGACTGCCGATGTGGTGGTGACCAACCCGACCCATTATTCCGTGGCTTTGAAGTACAGCGACAGCGGCATGCGGGCGCCGACGGTGGTGGCCAAGGGTTCGCATCTGATTGCGCAACGCATACGTGAAATCGCCGCAGAAAACAATGTGCCGATTCTTGAGGCGCCGCCGCTTGCCCGTGCCTTGCACAAGCATACTGAGATCGGCGAATCCATTCCTGAAGCCTTGTATACCGCCGTTGCCGAAGTGCTGGCTTACGTTTACCAATTGAAACGCTATCAGACTCAAGGCGGGGAACGCCCTCAGCAACCGGTTGAATTGCCCGTGCCAAAAGAGCTGGATCCTGCATCAGGAGTCACATCGTGAACATTAATTCTGTACTGAGATTCCTGAAAAGCAGCGCGAATATGCGCGGTCTGGCCGGCCCGATATTGATCGTAATGATTCTGGCAATGATGGTGTTGCCCCTGCCGCCTATCCTGCTGGATGTCCTCTTCACCTTTAACATCGCCATTGCCGTGATGGTCTTGCTGATCAGCATGAATACCACCAAAGCGCTGGATTTCCTGTCCTTTCCGACTATTCTGCTGATGACCACACTGCTGCGCCTGTCGCTTAACGTGGCCTCTACGCGCGTGGTGTTGCTGGAAGGTCATACCGGGCCGGATGCGGCGGGTAAGGTAATCGAATCGTTCGGCCATTTTCTGGTGGGCGGCAATTACGCTGTAGGTATCGTGGTATTTGCGATTCTGGTGGTCATTAACTTTATGGTTATCACCAAGGGTGCAGGACGTATCGCCGAAGTGGGCGCACGTTTCACGCTGGATGCGATGCCCGGCAAGCAAATGGCGATTGATGCCGACCTGAATGCGGGGCTGATCGGTGAAGATGTGGCACGTAAACGGCGCGCGGAAATTTCCCAGGAAGCGGACTTTTACGGCGCGATGGATGGTGCGAGTAAATTTGTGCGCGGTGATGCGATTGCCGGCATTCTCATCCTGTTCATCAACCTGATCGGCGGTCTGATTGTAGGTGTGTTGCAACATGATATGGATATCGCCTCGGCCGCCAAGGTTTACACCCTGTTGGCGATTGGTGATGGTTTGGTGGCGCAGATACCTGCTCTGGTGATTTCGACTGCCGCCGGTGTGGTGGTGAGTCGTGTGGCCACGGATGAAAACATCGGCGAGCAAATGCTGGGTCAGTTGTTCAGGCAGCCGCAGGTCATCATGTTGACCGCCGCGATTATTGGCATGATGGGCCTGATTCCGGGTATGCCACACTTTGCTTTTTTGTTGTTGGCGAGCGCGATGGTCTGGCTGGCTTACCACTTGTCACAAAAAACTGAAAAAGTGGCGGAACAGGAGCAGGCGGTTGCAGAGCAGACCCCGGTTATTACCGAGCCCTCTGATGCCAGCTGGGAAGATGTCGCGCAAGTGGATGTGCTGGGGCTGGAAGTGGGCTACCGGCTGATTGCACTGGTTGACAAGGCGCAGGACGGTGATCTGCTGCGCAGAATAAAAGGAATACGTAAAAAATTCACGCAGGATATCGGCTTTTTGCCACCTTCTGTACATATTCGTGACAATCTGGACTTGCGTCCGAACGGGTATCGCATCACCCTCAAGGGGGTGGAAGTGGGCAGCGGCGAGGCTTACCCGCATCAATTTCTGGCGATCAATCCGGGTAGTGTGACGGGTGAGTTGATCGGCACACCCACCCGTGATCCGGCCTTCGGTCTGCCTGCTGTCTGGATTGATGCGGCGTTGCGCGAGCAGGCGCAGATCATGGGCTATACCGTGGTGGATCCCGGTACGGTAGTGGCGACTCATCTGAGTAATTTGATCAGCACACGTTCAGCAGAGTTGCTGGGACGGCAAGAGGTGCAACAACTGCTTGATCACCTCGGCAAGGTGGCCCCCAAACTGGTGGAAGATCTGGTGCCAAAAACACTGCCGCTGGGTACGGTGCAGAAGGTGCTGCAAAATCTGCTGGATGAAGGGATGCATATCCGCGATATGCGTACCATCGTTGAAACACTGGCTGACAATGCATCGCGCAGTCAGGATCCCCACCAGTTGACCGCCCTGGTGCGTGTCGCACTGGGACCCGCCATCGTGCAGCAGTATTATCCCGCTGAGCAGGAATTACAGGTGATAGGCATGGATAAGGAGCTGGAACATATTCTGATGCAGGCTATGCAGGCGAGTCAGAACGGCATCGGCATTGAGCCTGGGCTGGCGGATGCCGTGCTGCGTGAATCGCGCGTAGCGGTTGAGAAACAGGAACAGCTGGGCTTGCCCACTGTGATGTTGGTTCCGGCGCAATTACGTGATTTACTGGCGCGTTTTTTGAAGCGTTCAGTGCCCAATTTAAGAGTTATTTCGCATGATGAAGTACCGGACTTTAAGACAATTCGAGTGACGGCATTGGTAGGAGGAGCAGCATGAAAATCAGAAAATTCATCGCCACGACAGCACGTGAGGCATTAAGAGAAATTCGCAGCGAGCTGGGCGAGGATGCCGTTATTTTGTCGAATCGCAAGACGGAACAGGGTGTGGAAATCGTTGCAATGGCTAACGATGAGATGGTGCGGCTGTCTGGTGACGAGATGGTGCGACTGTCCGGTACCATCAAACACGGGCAAAAATTGAAGGCGAAGGAACAGCAAGCCGCCAACGTCGAAAAAGCAGCTGTTGTAGCCTTGGCCGCTCCGAAGGCTGCACCGGTGTCCGGTGTAACAACTGCGGAAGCCTCGATACTCGGCGAGATTAAATCCATGCACAGTATGTTGCAGAAACAGATCGAGACCTTGTCATGGAACAATGTGCAGCAGCGCGACCCGCAGCGTGCTGGTTTGTTGCGTCGTATGCTGAATTCCGGCTTCAGTACTTTGCTGGCGCGTCAATTGATGAACAAAATGCCTGAAGGGAACGAGAAGGGTGAGGCCTGGATCAAGCAGGTGCTCAAACGCAATTTGCGTGTCGCGGGTGAAGAGGACGATATCGTTGTCAAAGGGGGAGTGTATGCGCTGATCGGCCCTACCGGCGTGGGTAAAACCACCACCACCGCCAAGCTGGCGGCGCGTGCCGTGGTGCGTTACGGCGCGGACAAGGTGGCGTTGCTGACTACGGATAGCTACCGGATAGGTGCTTATGAACAGCTCAAGATTTACGGCAAAATACTCGGTGTGGCGGTGCATGCCGTCAAGGGCGCCGATGATTTGCGACTGACACTTTCCGCACTGCGTCACAAGCATCTGGTATTGATTGATACGGTGGGGATGGGGCAGCGCGATGAGCGCGTATCCGAGCAGAGCGATATGTTTGATGCGACGGGCGTGCAGCGTTTTCTGGTGTTAAATTCCACCAGCAGCGGCGATACGCTGGAAGACGTGGTGCGTATGTACTACAGCAATAAGGTGATCGGTTGCATTGCCACCAAGCTGGATGAGGCGGTTAATCTGGGGGCGTTGCTGGACGTGGTGATGCGCCACCGCATGGTGATGTACTTTATGGCAAACGGGCAGCGCGTGCCTGAAGACTTGCATCCTGTTAATATCGACGTTTTGTTGCATCGTGCCTTCAAGGCCGTGGAAGAAAAAACGCCGTTTACCCTGGAGGAGCTTGAATTTCCAATGATGATGGCAGCAGAGTCGTCATTGAGCGAGGCATCGTATGCGCTCTGAGGATGCAGCGCAGACTGCTGCCGAAGCGGCGCTTGAGCCTGCCATGCCGCAGCGTCTGGGGGTTGACGATCAGGCCGAAGGCCTGCGGCGCTTGCTGGTACGCAATCAAACGCAGGTGATTACGTTGGTGGCGGGAAAACAGGGGGTGGGACGTACCAGTGCGACGCTCAATCTGGCCGCTGCACTGTCCGGTGCCGGTAAGGATGTGTTAGTGTTGGACGAGAACTCGGCACCGAATAATTTAACAGAGAGTCTGGGCTTGTTCGCACGCTATGATTTGCTGGATGTCGCACAAGGAAAATGCCAGTTGCGGGATGCAGTCTTGCGCGGGAAAGGATATGCCGTACTACCTACCGCGCGTGCGATGCGTGCGCTGGCCAAACTGAATGCGGCAGAGCAGCAGTGTCTGGAAAATGCGTTATCCGAGGCGAGTGGCGGCGTAGATGTGATGTTGGTGGATGCCGCGATGCTGGCCGGGCAAGCCGCCGTATCGTCAAGCCTGGCTTCCGGGGTCAGGTTGCTGGTGGTGATGGAAGCGACAAGCAGCGGAATTACCGAGAGTTATTCGCTGATTAAACGCCTGGCGCTGGAGAATGCGCGCCTGCGGTTTGAAATCGTGGTGAATAAAGTGGCCAATGAGCAAACAGCCAGATTGGTGTTCGGCAATATGGAAAAAGTGGCCCGGTGTAATCTGGCCGCACGCCTTGACTATCTGGGTTGTATTCCGCTCGATGACAGGCTTAAACGTGCGACGCAATTGGGACGCTCGGTAGTGGAGGCTTTCCCGGCAGCAAATTCTGCAAAATCCTATGCGGCCTTATCGCAAAAGGTATTGCAAACGACGATGCAGCAGGATGAAATGGCAGGCGGAATTTCACAGATGATGAAAAATTTGATCAAACAGTTGGCGCGCCAACACAGTACCGCAGTCGCCGGCCATTAGCCGTTAGCGGCCAGTTAAAGCAGCAGACTAACCACCAACGTACAGTGACTCACGACATAAATTATGTATAACGCTTCCGGATTGCAGGATAAAAATCAGTGCCTGCGGGATTATGCGCCGCTGGTAAAGCGGATTGCGCATCAAATGATGAGCAAGTTGCCGTATAGCGTGCAGATAGATGACATCATTCAGGCCGGCATGATAGGTTTGCTGGATGCCGCAAGCCGATATGACGAGATTCATGGCGCTCAATTCGAGACTTACGCTACGCAGCGTATTCGTGGTTCCATGCTCGACGAGTTGCGCAGTGCAGACTGGTTGCCTCGCAGTTTGCGCCGCGAGATGCGGCGGATTGAACTGGCGGTCAGTCGTTTGCAACAGAAAGCGGGCAGAGCGCCGAACGAAACCGAGATAGCGAATGAGCTGGACGTCACGCTGGTCGAATACCAGCAGATGTTGCAGGAAGCGCGCGGCGCACAACTGGTGTATTACGAGGATTTTCATGATGAGGATCATGATGACTTTTTCGAGCGCTTCGAATTCAGCGATGATAGCGACCCGATGGCCTTGTTGCAGGACGAGCGTTTTAAGGCTGAACTGGTACAGGCCATCGAAAACTTGCCGGAACGCGAGCGTATGTTGATGGGCATGATATACGAGCAGGAAATGAATTTGCGCGAGGTCGGCGAGGTGTT
>JAUSLX010000074.1 GCA_030645775.1 Gallionella sp.
AGGGCGAGGGGTACGGTTCGTCGCTACGCGAGTTTCACGTAAAAAAGTGTTTAAATCCGCCACTTCAAAGTCTGGCAACATAATACAATGTCGGCCTGTTTGAAATCTAACTGGGAGAATAAACTTGGAAGTCATCTATTACACTCTGGTGGCCGCCGGCCTCTACCTGGCGTCTGACCGGTTGCTCAATTACATTGAAACATCTCGTGGTGAGCGTTTCAAATATCGCAGCATCATTTTCTTTGTCATCATTCTGACAATGGCATTTCTCGCCTTCGGTTTTGTCAATTTCATTGCACTTTCGTCGCAGTAAAGGTGCCGTTTGCTTTAGCGCATCCGGCATACAGATAATCTATGCTCCCAGCTGAACCGGTTTACGCATCGCCTTGAAAACCACCACCAGGAACATGATACCGCCTACCACGGCGATCAGTCCGCCCAGCCCCATCAACCCCATACCTGCAGTTTGTGCAAAGCCGTGCAACTCCTGCGCGGCTCCCGCCACCTTGCGTTGCACACCATAACCGCCTGACCACAGCAAACCCACGATGTGCAGCAGTTGCCCGACGCCGTACACATAAGGCATCAACGTGGCCCACTTCAATTCCGGCTCGCGATAGCCCAGACGAGGCAGCAAATGTAGCGTCAGCCCCATGAAAGCCAGGCTGATTGCGCCACCGGTTCCGTGATAATGCGCCGTGATGATAGTGTTGCTATCCCTGATCATCAGACTTATCCCCGCGCCTATGGCAAACAGGATGACAGATGAGAGCAAAGCCGCACGCTGGGGGTGTGTCGATGCCGCGCCCTTCCCTGCAAGGCTGCCATAAAGGATGGCCAAGCCGATCGGAACGGGCGCAAACGCCCCCCCAACCCTCATTAACTGGGTGAACTGCTCCATATAATCACCCAATATTCCGTTATAATTCAGATAGATGACCGGAACATAAAGCACTGGAAGCAGCCCCAGAATGAGCAGCAGCGATGACACCCGCGGGCTTAATGAATTTTTCACGCCACAGGCATCTGCCAGCCACAACCAGCCTGCCAGCATCAGTATCATATAAGTGAACTGGAGCACATGACCCCCGCCCCAGAACAAAATATCAAAATAAACCGTGCTGTCCAAATCGGTTGGAACAATGCCGTATGACCAGACAAATGCGGCCAGCGCAAACAGCATCGAAATGGCAGCCGCATAAAATCCGATGCGCAATGAACCTTCGCCTCCACGCCACAGAGAAGCAGGCGGCACCGCAAGCAAGCTGCGCAGCACCAGTATCGCCATACCCGCCGCGAAGCTGATCAATCCGGAAAAAAAGAACGTGCTTTGTATCACCGGCACATAGTTGCTCATCAGCGGTTTGCCGGTCGCTACAAAGGGAGACAGCACGATGATCAAAGCGCCAACTGATGAAAGCAGCAACGCCAGCCAGCCTACCCGGATGAATCTGGATGTTGAGTTAAGGCTCCACAACACACCCGCGAACGCCAGAAACCACAACAACACCGATAAGTCCACATGCACCACAAGCGCGGTATGGAAAAAATCGACCCAGGGGAAAATATCCTGAAGATAGGGGGTGCGTGCCAGCACCAGCAGAATGGCAAATACCCCGGCGCCTACCAGCGAAGCAATCCCGAGCCACAACCAGCCGGAAGCTAACCTGCGCCCGGCCTCGGATGGCATGGTCAGTACGTATCCGCGTTTACCCCCACCTTCAGTTTCGTTATCTGCCTGCTGAAATGCTGAACTCATCATTTTTCCTTATTGTGTGTTCTTGTTTTTAAAAATAAATCCGCCTGTTGCCGCCTTGAAATCAATCACCATGATATGCCCCGGCGCCAATGTCACGGTCTCTTCACGAACATAATTGAAGTCCTCGCCATCGTGATCTTTCAGGCGTGCCTTGAGTGTATGTATGCCCGCCTTCACGGGTATGCGCCGGTAAATATTAGAATTACCACTACTGGAGAATCCGGCCGGTTTTAATACCACGTGATATAGCTGTTTTCCATCCATTTCGAGTTCAACAACGACATTGGAACGCTTGCGATTAGGACATATCGTGGTCACTTTTCGCTGGTAAGGGGGAAGTTTGGCCAATTCTTCAGGGGTACGCTCGCGGCATGCCCCCATGTGCTGACCGGCATGACTAAAACTCAGCTTGATCAACGTCTCATCGGGCGGAAGGTGGGTATAGACAGGCGAGGTAGAAAAATAGCCTATTACGCCCATAAACAGCGCATAAAACACGCCCTGCCCCAGGTATTGTAAGGGCTTAGTCATGTTTAATCTCCTCGCTGGTAACTCCCGCAAGCGGAGCGATCTGACACGAAAACGAAAAGGCATCGGAAAAATACTGATTTTCCGGCAATCCTCTGGCCATGAAGGGGACGCGACCGGCCTCCACCATCTCGGGCGAACCGCAGGCATAAACCTGATAACCGCCCAGCTCCGGATAGTCCTGCAAAATAGCCTCGTGTATCAGGCCGGTTCTACCCTGCCAACCCTGTTCAGGTCGCGCTTCGGACAATACCGGTATGAATTTGAAATTCTCATGCTCCAACTGCCATTTCTCCGGTAAATCCGAATACAAGTCAGCTGTCACTCTAGCCCCCCAATACAACACCATAGGGCGGTTCAGCCCGATATTGAAGGCATGCTCCACCATACCCTTGACGGAACCGAAACCACACCCCCCCGACATGAAGATAATCGGTTTATCATCATTTTCGTGCAGGAAAAAACTGCCCATCGGGCCTTCCACCCGCAACACGTCGCCTTCTTTCATCCCATTAAAAACGTGACCGGTGAATTTCCCACCTTCCACCAGACGGATATGCAATTGCAAGTGATCGGCCTCATGCGGCGCATTGGCAATGGAATAACTCCGCTTGCTGCCATCATCCAGCAATACAGCAATATATTGTCCGGCGATAAAGTTCATCCGTGCTTCACCCTGCGGACGCAATTCAAGCAGCATCACATCCGGTGCGACCCGCTGCATTTTTTGCACCCTGAAATTCATTATTTTTACCGGGTGACACTCTATGGACAAATCGGATAATGGTTTTGCACAGCAGAACAGCGCCTTACCCTCTGCCTTTTCCGCATCGCTAAGCGCACTCTTATGATAAGTGCCGTAATCGACCTTGCCTTTCAATACCTTGCCCTTGCAGGCACCGCAAACACCTTCCCGGCAAACATAGGGTAAATTCAATTCCTGATTCAACGCAGCCTCAAGTATAGTCTCACCCTTACGAGCAATTAGCGTATGCCCGCATGCGGTGATTTCGTATTCGTCCTTACCACGGCGGCTTCCACCCACAAACGGCAACAATAAAAGACAAGCCGTAACTCCACCTGCAAACAGCCAAACATTGCCCGGCCCCCAGGAATACATCAGCGGAAAGCTCCAGAGATAAAACCAATCCATCTCCAGCACAGACGGTGTATGGTTCAAATTCGCAGCTCCCTGGCTTAATGCCGGCTTGACCAGTGACAGCACCACCATGGAAGCAATCAGCCCTATCGTGAGCACCTTGGGTGTGGCAGTTTTGGCCTCGGAAACGCGCTGAGTGTGCACCCAGATGATGGCAAAAGTGACTAACGGGATGCCTATGTGTATCAAGGAAAGCAGTGAAAAGAAACGGTCGTTGACACTGCCCTGCTCCAGAAAGTTACGTGCCAGAGCCGCACTGAAGATCGGCAATGAATCCAGCCACTCTGCGGTGGCCACAGCAACAAACTGCGCCAGCTTATCCCACACCAGCCAGTAACCATTTATACCCGCCATGTATACCAGCCATAGCAATACTATCCCGGTAAACCATGAAAACCAGCGAAAATTACGGTAGCGGTCAAAGACAAAATTACGCAGCATATGCAAAATGGCGGCCAGCACCATGCCATCGGAAGCATAACGGTGCAAGCTGCGCATTATCCCGCCCAAATACCATTGTCCATGAGTGATACGCTCCACCGAACTATAAGCATCATCCACGCCGGTATCATAAAAAGCATAGATATAAAAACCGCTAGCCATGACGATCCAGAACATCAGGTAAGTAATCGCCCCCAGATAATAAAAGGGGTTGAGTGTCGTTCCGAAGGGTACATTCAGCATGTTTTCCAAACGCAGAAAAACATGCCGGCCCAGCCGATGAATAAGTTTTATCACCCGAAAACTCCAAGAAATGACGCTATAGAACACACCGAAACACGCCGGGATGACAAGAGAGGATAGAGCAGACTGCCGGCAAACGCTACGCCTGCAACGCGACGGCCTGTTGAAAAGGAATCAGGCATGATGACCACGATTGCGCCTGGGGCTGCCACGGAACTCTTTTACGATCCACCAGGTAATGAATAACGAAACAAGAATGCCCAGTCCAATTCCGTAAAAGAAGCTGTAATCAACCGTATATTTTCCGGTTTGTGAATCGTACACCGTACAGAAAAAACGCACACTCTTGGCCAGGCCATTAAAACCTGACTCAGCTGTCTCAAAATTGTAAATCGGGTCAGTGGTCTTGACATTGTAGATCATATTCTTTAACGGTTCGAGCAGCGTTCTGTTCTCAAACTCATCCCCGTATATATGCAGATTAACCTTGCCATTCGCATCAATAAAGGTAGTCTGGGTCGTGTGATTAAACCCGCCCTCCGGAGCGGGCATGAAAACAAATCCCAAATCCTTGCTCAATTTATTAATTGTCTCGGCATCAGCGCTGACGAATTCCCAGTTCGGGACTTTAACATCCAGACGTTTGGCAAAATTATCCATCGCCTCAGGGGTGTCGTTATCCGTATCGAAACCTATGGTAAGAACCCCGAAGCTGTCAGCGCCCAGTGCTTCTCTGGATTCCTTGAGCGCGGTCAAATTTCGGGTTGTGGTCACGCAGATGAACGGGCAATGCGTATAGATCATGCTGATAATCAAAGGCTTGCCCCGATAATCAGACAAACTGACTTTACGCCCGCTGTGATTCAGGAAAGTGTAATCACCCAGTTGATTTCCGATTGCGCCCTGGCTTGTTTTCAGTGCTTCTACCGGATCAAAATACTGCCGGTTAGTTTCGGGTTGCACCTGCAATTTTGTGGTAGATACAGTCGTTTCATATAACTTTATACCCTTGACTTCATTATTCTGCGCCCATGCGGGTAGCGCTGCGGACAACAAAACCGCAAAACTCAATGGTACAAGGTGGTGAAACATGATTTTAACTTCCCGTTAGTGGCTGGTAGCGTCATGAGAGGATCGTTGCTTAGCCACAACCCTCCCAGCAACGAAAGCCTGAAACCAGGCATGTAGCCGATTGATCTGGTCAGGCGAAGAAGCTTTCCAGCATCAGTGCAAACAACAGCAAACTAAGTTGCAGCATGGAAGCAAAAAAATTCGACATGGCCGTTTTCTTTGTCGGATTGCGTACCAGTTGCACACTTTTAATCAAAAAGTAACTACCGCCTGTCGCAGCGCCGATGAAGTAAATCCAGCCTAAACCGTAGTAAAGCGGCATCAGCGAGACCAGCACCAGAAGCACTGTGTGCCCCAATATAATACGCGCTGCCTTCTGATCGCCTTTTACCACGGGCAACATGGGTACGCCTGCCGTCGCGTACTGCTCACGGTAGGCTATTGCGAGACTCCAGAAGTGCGGCGGCGTCCATAAAAACAACACCAAAGCCAGTAAGGTCGGAAGTGGGCCGAAGGAAGGGTCGATAGCCGCCGCGCCGGCAAGTACCGCAAAACTCCCGGCCAAGCCGCCAAACACAATATTCAGCCAGGTGCGTCGCTTCAACCACACGGTATAAACGATAGCGTAGGTAAAAGCACCCAGAAATATATTCAGTGCCACCATTGCATTGAGCGCAAAAGTAGCCGTTGCTACAGCCGTCAGCAGTAACAATCCGATGATTGCCAACCACTTGGGACTATGTTGGAAAAAACCCGTTACGAAAGGGCGATTTTTTGTGCGCAGCATCTTTGCATCCATGTCACGTTCGCTGTATTGGTTGAAGGCGCCGGCAGCAGCCGAACCCATCAAAACAGTCAACGAAAGAATCAGGATTTTCCAGACTGGCAGCGAATCGCCCGGGGTAATCGCCATACCACCCAGCGCCGCCAAAGCAATCACCAGACCTATGCGCAACTTGAAAACATTGACGTATTGTTTGATCATGATTTTAAATCCTTGTTTTTTCACTCTCCGACGTCAGAAAAAGTGCGGATCAAGTTTAGTGCATCCTTGTTTCCGGGCACTTCCAAGCGAAACCGTGTCAATTCCTTGAATCAATAGTGCCAGACCTGGCGCCTACATTTATTAATATTTTTCGCAGAAGGGGATGCCTCGCGGCATCCCCTGTCACCGCGTTTCTTCAGGACATGCCCCAAACAGTGGACAGATACTTGAAGTTGATGAAGTAATAAAGAATGATCGTTGCAAACAGGATCATGGCCAGCACGAAAGTACCCGGTGCTTCCATTCCCCAGATGCCAATGTGTTTTTTGCCCGTTTTCTCGAACACAACATCGGCGTCTTCTACTTTAGGCCATGGTGCCGAATCTTCTGCAATACGCTCACCTGTAAAGATGGACGCCAGCACAATAACGATAAACATGACTGCGCCCACTGACATGATCACACCGAAAATCTCGCCGATGTCCATCAATCCCTTGGCGATTTCAGGATACTGGTACGCCAGCGGCTGGCCTGCAAAGGTAATGTCCGCATGACGACGCTGCACACCCATGGTACCTGCACCCATTAACGCGATGGAAAAGACCCATGCGCCGAGACTGAATACATAGGGTTGCCATTTCGCCATTCCAGCCAAAGCGATCTTGCGCTGGAATACCACCGGTATCAGCCAATATGTGACCGCCATAAACGCCATCGTCGTTCCAACTACCAAGGTGCCATGGAAGTGCCCCGGCAAATACATGGTGTTATGGATGATCATGTTGATCTGTTCAACACTCATTACCACACCGGTAATACCGCCGATAAAACCGAAACCGACCAAAGACAGGAACATGCCGGAAAATATCGGATTTCCCCATGGAGCCTTGCGCAGCCAGGTAAACAAACCTGCATCCAGCCCTTTCTTGCGTTGCGCCACCTCGATTGAACCCGGTACAGTCAGGCCATGTATCATGCTGGCCAACACCGCCAGATAAATCATATAGCTGGTATTGAATATCTTCCAGGCAGAAGTCAGACCTGGATCGGACAGCAGGTGATGCGCAGAACCCAGTTGCAGAAACAGGATGTACAACAGGAACGCGCCGCGGCTTACCTTCTCGGACATGGGTTTAGCGCCGAATACCAGTGACGAGATCAGATACCAGATGGAGATGTGAGTAACTACGTTGATCTGCTGCGATGAGTGACCGAATCCCCACCAGACCACACGATACATCATGGGATCAATGTGCTCGATCAGACCCACCGACCACAGGAAGGTAGGGATCAGAATCAGCGCACCGGAAACAATGGTAAATACGGCAATGATCGTCGCCGTTACACCGCCAAAAACCACCAGAGGAAGCGAACCGCTATAGGTTTTCTCTCTTTTGGCAATCACCAGGGTACCCAGAAACACGAAGCAGCCTATCAGCGCACCCACAGCAAACAGAATCAAACCCAGGTAAAAATGGGGTTCCGCTGTAAGTGGTACATAGGAGGTCATCATCACACTCGAATTCCCTCCCAGCACAGCAACAGCGACCATAGCAGCTCCGACCAGCATCAGCCAGAACTGTGTCCATGCCCATCGTGGCGTAGCCAGGCGGTTACCCAGCACATGCGCACCAAGGAAATACAACACAGCCATCTCGAAAAATATGATCCACACAGCCAGATTGACCAGACCATGAGCCGTCAGAGCCATGTAAAAAAGCTCTGGCGATAGCAGTTGCACGCTGGGCATACGCGTCAGCGCCACGCCGAGGCCAAACAGACCACCCACCAGCAAGAACACGACTGCCGCAAATGCGTTCCATTTAACCAGGGTATTGGCAGTTCTGTTGATTTTAAGGCCGGAGACGGGATCGACACGGTATTCAGATATTGTTGTCGTTGACATTATGTTCACTCCTTCACGTAAATTCTGCCCAACATCGTATGGTGACCCATAGTGTCACCACCACCGCAGTATTCGCCGCATGCTATGCTGAAAATACCGGTTTTATTCGGGGTCAAATTTAAAACCTGCTCATAACCCGGATAAACCTGAAAGTTGATATTTTCTGGCTGCAACGAGAATCCGTGACCCACATCAAGAGATGACATGTGCAAACGATAGGTCTTGCCTTTCTGAAACTCAAGAATAGGACGCCACTGCCACATCATGCCGGCCAGATAAACATCGCTGCCTGGCGGAGGCGCCACGACATCTTCACCGGTCGCTTCGTCCTTGCGAACAGTGTACTTCGCCTGCATATCCGCCACCTTCTGTGAAAATGCCTCGGGTGTGGTTTTATAAGTCTCGTTGCTCATGTTCTGGTTGCCGATCCAGTGCCAGCCTATCATCCAGCCGAACATGAATATGCACCATGTAAATGAAAGCACGATCCAAATCATTTCGGTGCGCTCTATCGGTTCACGCCACCAGTCCGGATTAGTGGGTGGGGTATAAGAAGTTCCCATAGCTATATCTCCTTTATCTATATAAACGAATCTTACGGTGCCATCGGTATATTGATTATGTTCCACAGTCCCCACAAGGTATAAAACACCGCAGGCACTGCTACACCCAACACCAGCAAAATCCAGTTATTGTCCAACAATTTCTGCATTGCATGAGGCTCTACATCACCTGAAATTGGTTCTGACATGATTTATTCTCCCCTTAGCTATATTGATTGATGACACAGAAAAATATTAATACTATAAAGCACCTACCCTTTTTCTTACCCACTAAAACCGTGCGACAAATTCCCTACACTTTCAATGCCGTCCGGAAAGTACCTTGCAACGATTAATGACTGAGAAGCAAAAAAAGGCCAATCAATAAATAGGCCAGCGCGCCAACGGCTAAAAATACCGTTAAAAGCAAAAATTTGTTATGCCACATCTGCTGCATGAAGGAAACCTGAGTATTGCCCATACTGGATGATTCCATTTTTCACTCTCCCGTTAGTATTTATTTACCGGATACACACATCCCACGCTCTATCGGTCATAAAAAACGTCAGAGCTCGCTGCCACGTATAAAATCAATTGAAAACGCTGATATACGTAATCCCGCCAAGCAACGCATGCATTAAAACACACTTTCACACCCTGCCATTTGCGTTCGTAAAAGCGAACTCACAGCACCAACAATCCAACTTAAACATATAGTATTGATACATGTTTAAAGAATAAACTTAATAAAATAAATTGTCAAAGCAATATTTACCGACCAGCTTGCTCCGAATGGCAAACCCGCGCGCCTAAAGACAGTCATTAGCAGAGGATGCTAATCAACTGATTTTATTTTTTGCTGCAATTTTTGAGCGCTGTTGAAACATAATCTGAATTTCTTTGGGTGCAGGCAGCAAAGCGTTTTCAATCGCCTGGCCATTTTTAACCAGATCGGCCAGCGAGAATTCCCGCAAAACGGCAAAAAATGCAGCGGAAGCCTTATCGAGCACCCCGCTTAACTTACATACGTCAGAAATGACGCAGCGATGATTGTCCGGGCCAAAGCACTCTACCAGATCAAAGTTATCTTCAGTCGCACGCAACGCCTCTTCTACATTGATATCTTCCGGCGGTCTTGCAAGACGCACCCCGCCATTGCGACCACGCAGACTTTCAATCAAACCGGATTTGGTCAGCTGATGTGAAATTTTGACCAGATGATTTTTAGAAATGGCAAAACGGTCACTGACTTCCTGTATCGTGACTACTCCGTCTTTGTCCAGAGCCAGGTACATTAATAGACGCATACCCAGGTCAGAATAGTGTGTTAGCTTCATTTTTTTCTTTTCAGATCAAATTTTAATGAATCAATTCTACCCGATACAATCAGCCGTTTTTCAGTATTTAACCCTGCATACCAGAATACACCAACAGGACAAGAACGATCCAGGAGTCGTTATGCTCGTTATAAACAGCGATTACATGCGTGTGAAGTTAATGGCGATCTGTCCGGGTTCGCGAGCAACATAATTAATCGCAATTCCCTCCCCGTAACGCTGGGTTAATTGTGCCAGCAACGGCAATGGATCGTGGTCGTTAACAAAACTCATCGTCTCACCCGGATTCAGTGAATCGAGCGCACCGAAAATAGCCGCATGGCGAAAACGTTTGGCCACACCGCGCGCATCAAACGGGTAGCACATATCAAAGGATACGGTATTAGAGCAATTGTGTGACATTTCAAATTCCTTGTAAGTAATTTTTGAAAAAAGCAGATAACCTCAAACGGCTTTGGCACGTGCAGATAATTAACATGCGGCAATAATACATGTTTTATTGTATAGTGCAAGCATTGCCTTATCACCCCCGTAGAACCGCTGCAACTTCTTTCTCCACACAAGGAAACTGACATGAACACTATTGCGGAATTCATGAGCACCGACCATAGAGCCTGCGACCTGACATTTGCCTTAGCAGAACAAGCGGCGCTTGACAACAGCTGGAACGATGCGGAAACGGCCTTCGACACTTTTCGCCAAAACATGCAACGGCATTTCCGCATGGAAGAAGAGGTGTTGTTTCCCGCACTGCTGGATGCGGGTGGCCCAGGCGGGCCAGTACAGGTGATGCGCATGGAGCATGCGCAAATGAACGAATTGATCGAACTAATGGCCACAGCGGCAGCCAACAAGAATACCCAGGGATACAGCGGTCTTTCTGAAACGCTACTGATTGTGATGCAGCAGCATAACCTCAAAGAGGAGCAAATTCTTTATCCCATCGCTGACCGTATTCTGGCTGCGGAATTGGAAACCTTGTTCAGCAGCATGCAAGCCATTCAATAGCCGCAGCGCATCATGGATTCATTACTGTCAGAACTGGATGTACGCGGCCTGCCGCCACCCGAACCCTTCGAGCACATCATGCACGCTTTGCCAGCACTGCCCGTGGGTGTAACGCTGCGTGTGCTGATACATCGTGAGCCTTACCCGCTCTACGCAGAGTTGCAGGGCATGGGCTACGCCTGGCAAACCAGTGCGTTACCCGATGGGCATTTTGCAATATTGATCCGTCACGCCCAATGAGCACAGCCTCTCTCAGCACCGAACAGGCACCACCGATTTCAGTGCCATTGCGCTTTTTCGCTGTCGCTCCGCTATTTCTGATACTGGCTGCACTGACAGCGATGATGAGCGATCGCATTGCCGATGTGCATACGCCCGCGCTGCTGGCCGTCACACACTGCATCACTCTGGGTTTCATCGGAATGATCATGTTCGGCGCGATGCAGCAAATCCTGCCCGTGGTAATCGGCAGTCCCATGCCCTCATCTCGTTTGGTCGCCTGGTTCAGTTTGCTGCCACTGATATTCGGCACGATTTCATTGTCAGGCGGCTTTCTGCTGAGCAATGCTGCCTTGCTGCATCTTGCCTCGCTACTGCTGGGAGTGGCCTTTCTTGTATTCATCGTTGCCAGCCTGGTCTCTCTGGCGCGTGCCGCTACGCGCAATGCAACCGCAACGGCAATACTGCTGTCTGTTCTGGCGCTCACCGCAGCTGTCGCCTTAGGCATAGTGCTGGCACAGGGTTATGCCGGCGGATTGCAGCTGGACTACCAAAAATTGGCCGCCGCACACATGAGCCTCGCATTGGGTGGATGGGTCATGTTGCTGATAGTCGGTGTGTCTTATCAGGTCGTGCCCATGTTCCAGCTCACGCCCAACTATCCGAAATGGCTGTCTGCCGGTCTGGCCCCTGCCCTGTTCGCCGCCCTGCTGCTGAATCTGGCATCAAGCTTTTTCGACATTCTGTCATTAGGTTTCATTGCCGAGGGCCTGTTCTGGTTATGCGCCAGCTGTTTCGCGCTGGTCACGCTCAATTTGCAATTCCGGCGTCGCCGCCGCGTTACGGATGCCACACTGAATTTTTTCCGGCTGGGAATGGTCTCGCTGCTGTGTGCCGCACTATGCGCGGCGGCAGCCTTGCTCGCGCCTGCACATGAGTATTTCAGTCAGCTTTCCATAGTGGTTTTCATACTGGGTTTCGCACTGTCCGTCATACATGGCATGCTGTACAAAATCATCCCGTTCCTGGTCTGGTTCCATCTGTTTCGTGGCGGGGTTAAAAAGGGCGTACCCAACATGAAAGAAGTTATTCCGGAGCCCTGGATGTGGCGGCACTTGTGGCTGCATATCGTCACACTGCTGGCGGCCTTACTGGCCTTTTTCTGGCATGCGGCGGCCTGGCTGCTGATACTGGGCCTGGCGCTTCAGGGCGTATTGCTGAGTTTTGCAATTTTTACCAGTATCATGGTTTATCGGCGCACCTATCAACGACTCGAAAAGGTTGGACCATGAGTTTCATGCTGCTTAAATCCATACACATCAGCTGTGCCGTCCTCAGCTATACGCTATTTTTCCTGCGCGGCATCTGGAGCCTCAACGAATCAGCCATCATGCACCAACGCTGGGTCAGGATAGTCCCGCACATCGTGGACACCCTGCTGCTTTCCTCTGCGATTGCGCTGGCCTGGACCATAGGGCAATACCCGTACACAGATGACTGGCTGAGCGCAAAAGTGATCGCCCTGTTGCTGTATATCAGCCTGGGTTTCATCGCACTGAAATACGCCCGCAGCAAACCCCTGCGCATATATGCATGGCTGGCCGCACAGTTAGTGTTCGCCTACATCGTACTGGTCGCCCTCAACCATAATCCGTTTCCCTGGCCCCTGATTCTTTCTCCGGACAAATAAAATGATTTCTATTATTTCTGGTGCGACTGCGCCCAGTTTTGACCACCCGCTGGAGATGCTGCGCGCCTGCCACGGCAAGATACTGCGACAATGCGACACATTGCAAAAATTGGCAGAACATCTGGAACGCAAAGGTTGCGACCAGCAAGTGCAACAAGCCGCACAGGGCATCCTGCGCTACTTTGATACTGCGGGACAGTTTCATCATCAGGATGAGGAGCAGGACCTGTTCCCCGCCCTGCGTGCTGCGGCAGGCGCTGATAATTTAACGCTGAGTGCACTGCTGGAACGCCTGCTCGCCGAGCACGTATTCATGCTGGCCGCCTGGGAGGCATTGCAACCCGTACTATTGAAGCTTGCGCAGGGGAATCAAGCGATGTTGACTGCCGAGCTGAGCGAAAATTTCATCGCCAGATATACCGATCACATCGCCATCGAGAACGCCGAACTACTGCCGCTTGCCGCGCGCCTGCTCGATCTGCAACAGATGGAGCTGATAGGTCGTCGCATGGCTGAACGACGCGGTGCAAAATTTCCCGCATAAGCACCAGGCCGCTAGCCGACTGAAGCTGCGATGGGTGTCGCCTCAATGGTTAGCGTCTCAAGATCTGTTTCATCCAGATCCAGAATCCGCAAGCAGACCGCGCCCAGCTTCGTCCATTCCTGCGTCAGGCTCAGGCCGAGTTGTTGCTGCACGATGTATTCCGCAAGCTGGGCTATCGCAATAAGCCTGCGGCTCAGCACGGGTAATTTTGAATCGATGGATTCCAGTGCAACAAGATCGTGGTGATTGCGAATGGCGAGACAGATTTCCTCGGGCAACCACCAGTTTTGCGCCAACAGACAACCTACCATCGCGTGGTTCGTCGGCAGTTCAACGGCTTCCACCTCGGTAAAGCCGCGCGTAACATCGCTGTTTGCGGCCAGCAGCACATCCCCATAGAGAGGGAAGCGTCCGAGCAGAACCGGGATGCCACAATCACGAAACAGACCGAAGGTATAGGTATCTTCGGCGCGAAGACCGGGGATGTTGAGGTGTTGTGCCAGCCAGCCTGAAAGCAATGCAATACGCGCCGAAGCATCCCAGAAGCGTTCCAGATTCGCTACATTCGGAAACGCCTTGCTGAGCACCAGGCCTGCAACGGCACGACTGGCCGTCTTCAGGCCCAGTATCACGAGGGCTTCATTTACCGAACGCACTCGCTGACGCATACCAAAATAAGGAGAATTGGCGGTCTTGATCAAGCCAGCCGACAAGCCAACATCGCTGCCGATAACGCTAGCCAGACGCTTGAAATCCGGTTCGTCCTGGCGTGCCTCAGCCATGAAGCGTTCCAGGATGATCGGACAAGGGGGAATGCCAATGTCAAGAATGGAGCGTTCGATCAGGTTATCAACCGCTGTTTTGGGCGTTTCTTGCACGATGTCATTCATTTCATATTCCTTGCTTGCAGCCATTTCAGCAGTGCTTCTTCGGGCATAGGTCTTGCGTAGAAAAACCCCTGAATGGCATCAACACCAGCCTCCAGCAGAATATCTATCTCTTCCTGTCTTTCGCAGCCTTCGGCCACAACCGTCATGCCCAGTTCATGGCCCAACTGGGTCATCGCCCTGACCACGGCCAGAGCACGGGGATCCTCCGGCAACACGGTGACAAAGGCGCGGTCCAGTTTCATTTTTTTGGCGGGTATATCCTTCAGAGTCGCCAGGCAGGAATAGCCGGTTCCAAAATCATCGATAGCCAGCACCACGCCGGCTGCGATGGCATTCCTAAGATTGATCTGAACGGTATCGGACACATCCATAAACAGGGATTCGGTCAGCTCCAGCTCGATCAATTCCGGTTTGACGTTTGAGCATATCAGTGCAGCATGCAGCGCCTGGGTAAATTTCGGAGAAATCAGCTGTGCGCGTGAAACATTGATGGCCACTTTGGTGTGATAACCCGCATCCTGAAGCTGGCGCGCCTGCAGCGCGCCCTGCAACAAACTCCATTCACCCAGACGAGTCACCAGACCGGTTTTTTCCGCGACGGGGATGAATTTTCCGGGAGGAATATTAACGCCATTAACCGAGCAACGCATCAGCGCCTCGACGGCTTCTATCTGCCCATTTGCAAGAATGATGGGCTGATAGTGCAGACATAATCCACCCGTCTCAAGCGCGACATGCAGGGTGCTTTCGATCGAAAGTTCCTCGCGCGCGAGCGTGATTCCGAGCCGCCCGGGAATAGGCTCATCGCCGGAACAAACAATGCCGTTCCCCCCTCTGGATTTGGCAGCATACATGGCCCGGTCTGCGCGTTCCAGCAAGTCCAGCGAACTTTCTTCCCTATCGTGTATGGCTATCCCTATGCTCGCAGTGGGGCATAAGGTCATATTTCCCATGTGGATCAATTCTTCGACTGTGCCAGCCAGTTCACGGGCAAACTGTTCTGCCTGTATCCGATCACACTGAGGGACGAGCAACACGAACTCGTCCCCCCCCATTCTGGAAATTTCGGCGCGTCCGCCCACCCGGCGTAAGCGCACAGCGAGATTCTTGATGACTTCGTCACCCCCCGGATGACCGAACGATTCATTGATTTTTTTAAAGCGATCCAGATCAATCCAGATGACCGCGAACGGTTGTCCTATGCAGTTCGACGTTGCGGTTAATCTTTCGGCTGTCTGCAAGCAGCCAAATCGATCCAGTAATCCAGTCAGGGGGTCTATGCTGTTCATATCGCAATGCCGTGTACGAAAAACAAATGAATTAAAAGGAGGTTCGTCTTTTTAGCGAATACCTGTGATGCTCCGAATCACAACTTGAATTTGCGGGACATTGCGCGGGATTGATGGGTTTTCCACAAACCGTGCACTAATTTACCCAAAGCACAATCAAAGCTCAAGCCCGCTCATCAAGGTGTAAGCAGTCAGGCTGAACGGCGCAATTATCCGGACGAGCGGTTTATAACCGGATATGAGCGGTTATTTTGTTTTTCATGCAGCAAATCTGCCCGGAGAACACTCAGCGTCGCTGCTGCGCATCGTTCACCCAGCATTCGAAACCTTCAAGATTTAGCGGCTTTGAGAACAAATAGCCCTGATAGCCGGGACATCCGAACGATTTCAGCAGACTCAGTTGCGCTTCGGTTTCCACACCCTCCGCGATCACATCCAGCCCAAGGTTCTGGGCCATACCCACCATCGTCCGGACAATCACCGCATCACCGGATTCAGTGGTGACATTGCGCACAAACGCGCGGTCGATTTTCAACTGCTGGATAGGAAGCTGACGGAGATAGGAAAGCGATGAATAGCCGGTACCGAAAT
>JAUSLX010000078.1 GCA_030645775.1 Gallionella sp.
GGCCTCGAAAAGTGCGGGAACCGTTGCTGATAAAACAGCTCAGGTAAAAACCGCACTGACCGGGGGTGGCTACACCGTGGTTGGCGAATATGCGCCCTATGCCGGCGCCAATATCATTATCGTCACCAACGATGAATTGAAGAAAAATGCAGCCGCATCGGAACATGGCGGTTATGGGGCGGTGCAACGGGTTGCGATCACTGAAGTCGGCAAGGACGTACAGGTCAGCTATACCAATCCGCTGTACATGGCGAATGTATATCGCATGAGTGGTGATTTGAGCGGCGTGGCGGCTACACTGGCGACCGCATTGGGTAAGCTGGAAGAGTTTGGTTCCGCCAAGGGGATGACCGCGAAACAGGCACGTAAATACCATTACATGATAGGCATGGAATACTTCGATGAGCCTAGCATATTGGCCGAATACGGCAGCCATGAAGAGGCGGTAAAGGCGGTGGATGCGAAGCTGGCGAACAACAGCAACGGCATCTCCAGGGTTTATCGCGTCGATGTTCCGGGCAAGAAGGAAAGCGTGTTCGGCGTGGCAATGAAGGGTAGCGGCGACGCAAAATACATGGACGATCAGTTTATTATGAACGAGATCGATTTTCGCAGTCTGAAGTCCACTGCGCACCTGCCCTATGAAGTGCTGGTATCGGGTAACAAAGTCTATGCGCTGTATGCGCGCTATCGTATCGCAATCAATTTCCCCGACCTGAGCATGATGGGCAAGAACAGCTTCATGAATATCATGGACTCGCCGGAAGCGATTCGTAAGGCGTTGCAAAATACGGTAAAGAAATAGTGTAAGCAGCGAGCCCTAGCGCTCGCTGAGTAACAACAGTCAGGAGAATCACATGTTTACAGAGTTGTTTGAAGTCGTGAAAACGGATGATGTGCCGGCAGTACAACAACTGCTGGCTGCCGGAGCAGATGTCAATGCGCGCAATGAAGAGGGCGACACTTTGCTGATGCTGGCCGCGTATGCGGGCAAGCTGCCCATGGTGCAGGCACTGATCGCGGCGGGAGCAGATGTCAATGCCAGCACGGAACGTGGCTGGACAGCCTTGACCAGAGCCGTTTTTAACGCCGAGTTGAAACGCGGATTTGCTGACGTGGTACAAACGTTGATCGCTGCCGGGGCCAACGTCGAGGCGCCCATCAGCTATGGTGTGCGACCGCTGATGTTGGCAGCGGGATACGGTGAAACCGCGGTAGTCGAATGCTTGCTGAAAGCGGGTGCGGATGTGCAGGCGCGCAACGAGGGAGACTACACCGCGCTGATGATGGTGAAACAGAAACATTATGTGGATGTCATCAACCTGTTGCATGAAGCAGAGCAGGAGGCCGGAGTCGGCGAGGGCAGTTGCGGCAGCAAAAATGCACCCGGTTCCAATGTCATCACTTTCCTGAAGCGCCCGGGTGCCTGATTTCGTCTCAACCGCGTTACGTCAATCTGGCGTATTGTTTGCCGTACTTTGGCTATTTTTACAGGAATCGAACGAGTAACTATGCCTTATTATATTTATCGCATTACCGCGCAGCCGATACGGCTTTTGAAAAATATGGAACAGCACGACAGTTATCGTGATGCTTCGGCGAGAGTCAAACAATTGCGCACCGAACTCAGTGAGGGGTCAACGGCTGTTATCAAAATGATCCATGCTGATTCTGAGTTGCATGCCGAAGATTTACTCAACGAGGTGCGCGATGTGCCTCCGGAACCGGGTGACGATTAGCACATATGGATGAGTCTGCCTTCCGGCAGAGCATGGCCGCAGCGATCGAACGACCCTGTTCGTTCGAGAAGGCTGTGCTGTCGCGTTGTGTCTCGTGTGCGCGCTCGGAGCGCGTGCAGATTGCCGAGCGTGAGCTGGTCAGCTGCCAGACGCTGGCCAGTCTTTCCCGTTGCAAGGAATTGCACCTGCACTTGCGACATGCCTTTACTTTTGCGTTGGGCAAACCTGATGTCTCCGTGCCTTTGCCGCACGCTCTGGAAAAGCGGGTTCAATGTGGCGGACTGCAGGGAATACAGTACGTCCTGAATGACCGTTCCGAGATCGAGGATGTGGATGCATTGCTGGACAGCACCTTGCAACAGTGGGGTGCACTGGCGGATATACCCTATTCTGAGGTGGTACATGCTGCAGCCCGTAATTATAAGGGTCGGCATGGTGGTAGCTAATCTTACACAGAGCGGCAACTTTCGTTATAATGCCGACTGTTTTAGTCAACTGAATTCGGGATGCTTTCGACCCTTTAATAAACAGGAGTAAATGATGAGTTTTACCGAAATTGATGTACAGAATGCATTGAAGGACCTGACCGACCCGAACACCAAACGGGATTTTGTGAGCGGAAAGTCGCTAAAAAACGTCAAGGTCAATGGCAACGACATCTCACTGGACATCCTGCTCGGATATCCGGCAAAGAGTGTCTGGGGCGAAATCAAGTCTATGGTCGAAGCGCATCTGTCATCCGCCTTGCCGGGTGTGGGTAAAGTCAGCGTCAGCGTGTCCAGCAAAGTGGTTCCGCATGCGGTGCAACGCGGTGTGAAACTTGTGGAGGGCGTAAAGAATATTATCGCCGTGGCGAGCGGCAAGGGCGGCGTGGGCAAGAGCACGACTGCAGTGAATCTGGCCCTGGCACTGGCAGCCGAGGGTGCTCGAGTCGGTGTGCTGGATGCGGACATCTACGGACCGTCACAACCGACCATGCTGGGTATTTCCGGCCAACCCAATTCTGCGGATGGCAACTTTCTGGAACCGATGAGCAATCATGGAATTCAGGCCATGTCTATCGGCTTCCTGATCGATGGCGAAGATACCCCCATGGTATGGCGCGGCCCTATGGTCACGCAGGCGCTCGATCAGTTGCTGCATCAGACCAAGTGGGACAACCTCGACTATCTGGTGGTGGATTTGCCCCCCGGTACCGGTGATATCCAGTTGACGCTTGCGCAAAAAGTGCCGGTTACCGGTGCGGTGATCGTTACCACACCGCAGGACATCGCGCTGCTGGATGCGCGCAAGGGACTCAAGATGTTTGAAAAGGTGGGCATTAAAATCGTCGGTATCGTCGAAAATATGAGCACGCATATCTGCAGCCACTGTGGACATGAAGAGCATATCTTCGGTGCAGGCGGTGGCGAGAAAATGTGCGCAGATTACAACACCGAATTCCTCGGCGGATTGCCGCTGGACATTCGCATACGCGAACAGGCCGACTCCGGCATGCCGACCGTGGTGGCTGACCCTGACGGTAATATCGCCAGGGTCTATAAGCAGATTGCCCGACGCATCGCAGTCAAAGTAGCGGACATGGCACAGGATCACAGCGCAGTCTTCCCCAAGATCGTGGTTCAAAACACCTGAACGTGCCGGATGGGCGGCGTTCCAGTCGCCCATCCGCGCCGCGCTATTCGGTGCGGCAACCTTCCTTAATCCCTTAAAACCTCAGTTCAATCCGCATCAATGATTGCAAGCGCATAGCGCTTAGCAAGAATTGAGTAGTTCCATCAGATTACGCAGATTTTCAAACAGTTACGGGTGTTGGCGCTTTTACCTGATGGGCTGCAATAAGTTCTTTTGTAAACCTTTGTTTAACCCAGATAATCCATTGGAGTGTAGGTCGGGCTTCAGCCCGACATGTCGGGTTAAAACCCGAC
>JAUSLX010000106.1 GCA_030645775.1 Gallionella sp.
ACACGTCGGCAGCAGCTTTCACTGATTCCACCACCGTGCATTCTTCTTTTGCTTTCAGCTTGCGTCCGACAGCAGGAGTTTCGACGAACACCATGTCGCCCAGTAATTCCTGTGCGTGTTGCGTGATTCCGATGCTGATCGTGCCGTCCGCTTCTGTTTTGACCCACTCGTGGGATGCGGTGTATTTCAGGTTGGATGGATTACTCATGTGATCTCCTCAAAATTATTCGTAGGTCGGGTTAGGCGTAGCCGTAACCCGACGTTGCGCTATGTCGGGTTACGCGATGAAACCGCTAACCCGACCTACATTTTCAAATCAGTCCTTTGCCATTGCGCGCGAACGGGTACTTTACCACTTGCGCGTTCAGCATCTTATCGCGAATTGCCACTTGTACCGTATCGCCTATTGCAACTTCTTTGGGTAGGCGCGCCAGAGCGATGGATTTCTCCAGCGTGGGTGAGAAGCTGCCGCTGGTAATTTCTCCGATGCCGTGCGCAGTGTGTACTTTCTGATGGCCGCGCAGTACGCCGCGATCCAGCAAGATCAGACCTGCCAGTTTACTGACGGGCGGGTTCGCCAGCAGTGCCGTTTTGCCTATGAAGTCACGGGGGCTGGTTAAATCCACCGTCCAGGCCAGTCCGGATTCCAGCGGATTTACGCTCTCGTCCATGTCCTGTCCGTAGAGGTTCATGCCCGCTTCCAGACGCAGCGTGTCGCGTGCGCCGAGGCCTATCGGTTTTACGCCGTTTTCTGCCAGCGTTGCCCAGAAAAACGGTGCGGCTTTGGCTGGAATCATGATTTCAAAACCATCCTCGCCGGTATAACCGGTGCGTGCAATGAACATCGTGCCCATTTCCACCGCACTGAAAGGGATGAGTTTTTCGGTCAGTTCCCGGCTGCCGGGCAACGCTTCCCATACTTTGGCGCGCGCATTCGGGCCTTGTACGGCGATCATCGCCAGTTCGTCGCGGGAAGTAATGGTGACAGGCGCATCCCCTCTATCCACAGCCCCCTCGCTACGCTCTCCCCCCTTGGATGTAGCAATCGCCGCCTTGGGCACTTTAAATTCTGCGGCCTGTTTTTTCATCCAGGCGATGTCCTTGTCTGCTGTGCCCGCGTTGACTACGATACGAAACCAGTCTTCGTTCATGAAGTACACGATCAGGTCGTCGATCACGCCGCCGTTTTCCAACAACATGGTGGAATACAGCGCCTTTCCGGGCAGGGTCAGCTTATCCACATTGTTTGCCAGCAGATAGCGCAAAAAAATACGTACATCTGCGCCTTTAACATCCACCACGCGCATGTGGCAGACGTCGAACATGCCGACATCGTTGCGCACCTGATGATGTTCGTCGATCTGCGAGCCGTAGTTCACCGGCATATCCCAGCCGCCGAAATCCACCATTTTTGCGCCCATGGCGCGGTGTGCTGCATTCAAAGGTGTCGTCTTGAGAGTCATGTTCACTTTCGGATTCGGAAAATAAAAAAGGCGCAGCGCGAATTCGCGCTGCGCCCCATCTGTCCTTGATACCTGAGAGATTACAACTTGCGTTGCCTGCCCCTTCGGTGGCCAGTTGATTAGTCGCGAGTCGCGAGTCGTTAGTTAAAAGCAAAATCCGCGCAGCGGACAATGCCAACTAACAACTAGCGTCTAACAACTGACCCCAGCACTCTCCAGATTTGCCTGTACCAATAGTTCCTTGTGCCTGAGCGGTTACGGGTGTTACGCCTTCGGCGGTGGTCAAAAACCACACTCTCCCATTGGTCTGAACGGCAGCGCGGATTATGCTGTAAAGGCCAAAAACTGACAACGGCTATTTGCGCTAAAAAGCCCCGAAGCTGAAAATCAAAGACGCCACCCGATTTGTCCTGCCCCCGTGGTTGCTTTCGTGCTTGCAAATTTTTGCAGAGTGCTTGCGATTGCCATGCTTTTTGTTATAACATTGTTGTAACTTTTGGCTCGGAGAAAATCATGCGTACAAGTTTGAGGCAAGTGGGTAATTCCCGTGGAATCATTATTCCCGCAGCCCTACTGGCGGCTTGTGAAATGGGCGATGAGGTGGACATCAGGCTGGAAGGGAAAAGTCTGGTGATAGCTTCAGTCAAATTGCCCCGTGCGGGTTGGTTTACAGCTTATCAGGCGGATGCGGATTCCGAGCCGCTTGCCGCGTTGCCAGTCGATGAGGGTTGTGAGGAATGGGTGTGGTAGCGCGTGGCGAGGTGTATTGGGTCAATCTGGATCCGACCGTTGGCAGCGAAATTCAGAAAACGCGACCGGCCTTGGTGGTGTCGCCCGATGATCTGAATGCCGCCTTGCCGCGTGTCATCATTGCACCGTTAACCAGTAAAGGTCAGCCGCTGGGTTGCCGTCCTGAGGTGAACTTTGCTGGTAAGTCGGCATTGATTTTGCTCGATCAACTACGTTCCGTAGACAAACGCCGTCTGGCAGGAAAAATGGGAGAAATCGAGCTGAAACTTTGGCATCCTGTTTTGCTTGAGATGCTGGCATAAGGGCTATGCAGGTAAGGCTAGATTAACGTGAAACTCGCGCAGCGAGGAGTCGAGGTGACTGCTCGCCATGCCCGTTAGGCAGAAATGTGATTTTTAAATCACATATAATCAATAGATTATATAAAGCAGTGGTCTGTCCCCTATTGCCCCAAAACCAAAACCATGTCACGCGGAGGCGCGGAGAACGCGGAGAAAAACCCGTCACAAAGCCTGTAGGGGCACGATGCTGCGCACACGTAATTTAGTGAAAGCCGTCTTCCTTCGCGACCTCCGCGTCTCTGCGTGAAATTGCTTTTTCATGCAATGAATATTATCAACAGCCAGCGTAGCCCGGAT
>JAUSLX010000116.1 GCA_030645775.1 Gallionella sp.
CAGATAGGACTTGCCCGCGCCATGATCCGCCAGGGTCAGATCGGCTTTACTTGCCAGCACCTCATTCAGTAACGGTTCGATGAAATGATACAGGTGATACACCTGCTTCAGCTTGCGCCGACTGTCCTGGTTGAGCTTGCCGTCACGCGTCAGGATATGTAACTCCTTGAGCAGTTCGACGGATTGATGGGGTTTGATTTCAGGAATGAGCGTCATGGATTTTTCTGAACTGTCGAAAGGGTTGCTATTGAGAGTTTCGCTTGATTAAGTTCAAACGTCAAAACAGTCACGCAACTGTATTCTGCGAGCTACACCATCAAATTAAAAATATCAACATATTGATAAATAAGGAATATTATCAATATGATCGTCTATTGGCGGGCAGCGGCCCTAGCCAGCTGCCCTGAGCATCTGTTCCACATAGCGCCCCACGCCCTGCTCCACGGAAAGGAACGGTTCCGCATAACCCGTGCCGCGCAGCGCAGCGATGTCAGCCTGAGTATAGCTCTGATACTTACCGCGCAAGGCATCAGGGAACGGGATGTAACTGATCAGCTCCTGCTGTTGCAACTCTGCAAGACTAAGCACGGGCTTGCCTTCGGCCCTGCGCAAAGTATTGACAGTCGCCACCGCCACATCGTTGAAGCTCTGCGCCTGCCCGGTGCCGAGATTAAAAATTCCTGATATATCCGGGTTATCGAGTAAAAACATATTCACCCTGACCACGTCCTCAATCGAGACAAAATCGCGCAACTGCCCGCCGTTGTCATAACCCTCGCAGCCTGCAAACAGCTTCACACGCCCTTCTGCGCGGTACTGGTTGAAAAAGTGGAACGCAACCGAGGCCATACGCCCCTTGTGTTGTTCACGCATGCCATAGACATTGAAATAACGCAGCCCGACCACCTGCGCGCCGCGCTTGTGCCAGCGACGCCGCATGATCTGATCAAACAGAAACTTGGAATAGGCATACACATTCAGCGGCGCTTCACACTCACGGCTTTCAGTGAAGGTATGCCCTCCGCCATAAACAGAAGCAGACGAGGCATACAGAAACGGCACTTCCTCCGCCTGGCAGTAGTTCAGCAACTCCAGGGTGTACTGGTAGTTATTGTCCATCATGTAACGGCCATCGGTTTCCATGGTGTCAGAACACGCACCCTGATGAAACACGGCGCTGATCAGACCATCAAAAAAACCCTCCTGGATTTTTTTGCGGAAATCTTCCTTGTCCAGAAAGTCTGCGATTTCACAATCCACCAGATTCCTGAATTTGTCGGCGCTGGTGAGATTGTCCACCGCGATGATGTTGTGCTCTCCTCGCTCATTGAGCGCCTTGACCAGATTGGAACCAATAAATCCGGCTGCGCCGGTGACAATGTAATACATGTTTAACTCCTTAATAACCGTGAAAAGTGACTCGCCGCAAAGGTGAAAAGTGACTCGCCGCAAGGCGGCTCAGGTGAAAAGTGAAAGGTGAAATGCAAAACCGCTGCTTCGTTTCACGTTTCACGTTTCACGTTTCACATTTCACGTTTCACATTTCACGTTTCACATTTCACGTTTCACATTTCACGTTTCACATTTCACGTTTCACATTTCACGTTTCACATTTCACGTTTCACGTCATATCTATAACAATTTCTTCGCGACTGACCACCGCCGTACCCAACTTGCCGACCACTATTCCGGCCGCTCGATTGGCGATGCGCATCGCGGCGGACAAATCCGCGCCACTCGCCAGCATCACCGCCAGCGTGGCGATCACGGTATCGCCCGCACCGCTGACATCAAACACTTCTCGCGTGCATGTCGGCTCATGCAACGCTTCATCGGCACGATACAGACTCATGCCGTCTTCGCTGCGCGTGACCAGCAGTGCGTCAAGTTGTAGCCCGGTGCGCAATTTTTCGGCTTTGGCATTCAGTTCAGCCTCGGTCGTCCAGCCGCCTGCCACCTGGCGAAATTCGCTGCGATTGGGCGTGAGCAGCGTCGCACCGCGATAACGCTCATAATCTTCCCCCTTGGGATCGACCAGAACCGGTTTGCCTGCGGCGCGCGCCAGCCGTATCATTTCGGCGATATGCGCCAGACCGCCTTTACCATAGTCGGACAGTATCACCACGTCAGCCAAAGGCAACTGGGCATGAAAATCTGCCAGCGCCGCATGCAACACCTCATGGCTGGGCGGCGTTTCAAAATCGATGCGCAGCAATTGTTGATGCCGCGCGATGGCGCGCAACTTAATGATAGTGGCAATACTGCTGTCGCGATGCAACAGCGCATTGAGGTTGTCGTGCTGCTTGAGCAATTTTTCCAGACACGCTCCGGCCTCATCGTCCCCGACCACCGACAGCAGCGTAGCTTGCGCGCCAAGCGCTGCGATGTTGCGCGCCACGTTCGCCGCACCACCGGGACGCTCTTCCACACGTTCCACCTTGAGTACCGGCACGGGTGCTTCAGGTGAAATGCGATGGACCTCGCCAAACCAGTAACGATCAAGCATCACATCGCCGACCACCAATATCTTGCTGCCCTTGAATACGGGTAACTCGCTCATGCCATCCCTTGAATTTCCTGATTGATGTCAAGCAAAGCCTGCAAAGGGTCAGTTGCCTTGGTAATCGGACGACCGATCACCAGATAACTGGCACCCGCTTTCAGCGCTGCTTCCGGTGTCATCACGCGTGACTGGTCATCCAGACTGGCTGCTGCCGGACGTATGCCCGGCGTGACCAGACAGAATTTATTGCCGCAATGCTTACGCAGCAACTCCGTTTCCATTGCCGAACACACCACGCCATCCAGGCCGGCATCTTGCGTCAGTTTCGCCAGACGCAACACCATTTCTTCCGGCGTCATGTTAATGCCAATATCGCTGATATCCTGTTGTGTCATGCTGGTTAACAGCGTGACAGCAATCAATTTCGGGGGCCTTGAACAACTGGATACCGCACTAGCCGCTGCTTCCAGCATTTTCCGCCCACCCAATGCATGGACGTTGATCATCCAGACGCCCAGGCTGGCTGCAGCCTTGCAGGCCTGCGCGGTGGTATTGGGTATGTCGTGAAACTTCAAATCCAGAAAGATTTCAAATCCGCTCTTCATCAGCTGTTCCAGCAAAGCCGGGCCAGTCGCTGTGAATAGTTCCTTGCCTACCTTGAGACGACATAATTCAGGCGACAAACGGTGCGCCAGAGCCAGTGCCGGGACCGCACCCGGATAGTCAAGCGCAACAATAATTTTAGGATCACTCATAACGGTTTGCCACTTTCCTCATCGCGCCTGGGCGCATAACTATCCCAAGCCTGACAGGCCGGGCAATGCCAGTAAAATTTACGTGCCTTGAAACCGCATTGACCACAGTGATACATAGCCAGATTACGCGTACGTTTATGCACCAGATCCTTCACCATTTCAACATCGGCGCGTCTGTCCATCGGCATTTCCAGCAACCTCGCCTCAAGCAACTTATCCAGACCCAGCAGCGTTGGATTACGCTCCAGTTCGTCGCGCACCAATTGATAGGCCGATGCCGGCGTTTCATATTTCAACATGCCGTCAAATACCACGTTCAACAAATCGATCGAGTGATATTTAACCAGGTAACTGCGTAATACCTTTATACCCTCCGCTTCCCGGTCAAGTGAACCGTAGGCAATCAGCAAGCGCTCAGCGACCAGCGGCAAGTACTGCGCATCCTGCGTCTCAATACTCTGCCAGAGTGCAATTGCCTGCTCCGTCTTGCCCTCTGCACTGTCCATGTCACCCAGCATGATGGTGGCGCGCACACTGACAGGGCAATCATTTAATGCCTGTTGCAAGTGCGCACGTGCGGCGCTCAGATCACCCGCTGCAATTTCATCCGCGGCCAACTCACAATAAAAAAACGCGGCCTGTTTGCAATAGGACTGGCCCGTCACGTCAGACAGTTGTTGCGCTACAGCAATCGCCTTCAGCCAGTCGCGTTCCTTCTGAAACAATTCAAGCAAAAACGCCAGGGCGGGCTGGGCGTAGGCAGATTTTTCCAGTTCACGAAACAGGCGTTCGGCCCGATCCAGAATCCCGGCCTTTAAATAATCCTGCGCCAATTCAAAGATGGCCTGCTGTCGCTGAGCATCATCCAGATCAGCTCTGTCCACCAGATTGTGATGCATGCGCAAGGCACGATCCACCTCACCGCGACGGCGGAATAGACTGCCCAGTGCAAAGTGCAGCTCGACCGTATGCGGATCAATTTTTACGACTTCGATAAAGGCCTCAATGGCTTTATCCTGTTGCTCGTTGAGCAAAAAATTTAAACCCTGAAAGTACGATTCCGGCAACGCAGTGGATTCAGAGAGCAAATCTTTGATATCTAAACGGGCGGCCCACCATCCCATACCAAAAAATAGTGGAAAAACAAGCAACATCCACGGCTCAAATTCCATTAAACACTCGCACAGTTAAGAAAACACTCAAAGTCAGCAGGTCGGCAGCATACAAACAGGCCATGCACACTTATGACTGAAAGGGGGAGATTATAAGGCTAAGCCAGACTCGGCAAGTCACATTCATTAGCCTGCACACTAAACAGGTGCATCAGCGACTTCATTTTTACCGGCCAGCTTTCTGATATCGCTGATCTCGCGTTTCAGGCTGGAAATTTCGCGGCGTTGACGGAACCAGATACTCAAGGTGGCCAATATCCCCAGACCTGCGCCGATGGCAAAAAATAACAGTGACACTATCACCAGGGTCGACTGCCATTCATAGCCAAAAAAATAATGCAGCGTGACGGCTTGCCCGTTTTTAAGTGCAAAGCCAAGCAGAATAATAAAAATAAACATCTGGGAAAGCCAACTGATGTAACGCATTCAGATATCCCTCAAAAAATTCGCCACGAAGATAGCACAATAAAAAAAAGGCGGTGATATTTTTCAATATCACCGCCCTTTTAAAAAAGCTAAACCATCAGGACACTTCGTTACCGACCCGCTCTCTGAGATCCTTACCTGCCTTGAAATGTGGCACGTATTTCGCTGGCACCTTCACCTTATCACCCGTCTTGGGGTTGCGCCCCTGACGTGGCGGACGGTAATTCAAGCCAAAACTGCCAAAACCGCGAATCTCGACACGTCCCCCACGCGACAGCGTAGAGGACAAGGCATCCAGAATCACCTTAACGGCAAGCTCAGCATCCTTGGCCAACAGTTGCGGATGCAACTCTGCCAGCCTGGCAATCAAATCAGAACGAGTCATGCAATCTCTCCCGAGCTTAAGCTTCAGTCTTGCTGCCGTTCAACTTGGCCTTAAGCAATGCGCCCAGATTGGTTGTACCCGCATTGGCACTGCTGTCAGCTGACAGCTTTTGCATCGCAGCAGAATCTTCAGCTTTGCTCAGTGCCTTAATAGACAGATTGATGCCGCGATTTTTGCGATCTACCGTGATGATCATTGCCTTGATCGTGTCACCTTCTTTCATATGAGTGCGCAGATCTTCAACACGATCAACCGACACTTCAGACGCTTTCAGATAAGCCTCAACGTCACCATCCAGAGCGACCACTGCACCTTTGGCATCAACGGATTTAACCACGCCGTTAACGATAGCACCCTTTTCATTGGTCGCTGCGAAACCGCCGAATGGATCACCTTCCATTTGCTTGATGCCCAGTGAGATACGCTCACGTTCCACGTCGATGGCCAGAACAACAGCCTCAACTTCATCACCCTTCTTGAAGTTGCGTACCATTTCTTCGCCAGGCTGGGACCATGACAGATCAGACAAATGCACCAGACCGTCGATGTCGCCATCCAGACCGATAAACACACCAAAGTCAGTGATGGACTTGATTTGACCCTTAACCTTGTCACCCTTCTTGTGGTTGATCGCGAAATCATCCCAAGGATTGGAGTGGCATTGTTTCATACCCAGTGAAATACGACGACGTTGTTCGTCGATTTCCAGAATCATAACTTCAACTTCGTCGCCTACCTGCACAACCTTGGAAGGGTGAACGTTCTTGTTGGTCCAATCCATTTCGGA
>JAUSLX010000120.1 GCA_030645775.1 Gallionella sp.
CGCTGACCACCGTGCTGCTGGTTTCGCTGGACCGGACACCGGCCAGTCTGGAGGCGGCGTGGAAAGATTTCATCCTGTGCGGCGTGGGGCTCGCCCAGGCACTATTCGGCACGATTCTGCTGTATTTTGCGGCGGAGAAAGTGCTGGGTGCAGGCGGTACGGCGCTGCTGTGGACGCATCTGGATGCGGTCAAGACCCAGCTTGAACCGACGGTGCTGTCGCTGGCCTTCGTGTTTCTGCTGGTGGGCTATGGCACCAAGGTCGGTCTGGCGCCGCTGCACAGCTGGCTGCCGGACGCGCATGCAGAAGGGCCGACGCCGGTTTCCGCCGTGCTCTCCGGCTTGCTGCTCAATGTTGCGCTGTACGTCGTAGTACGCTCAAAAGTGCTGGTTGACGGTGCGCTGGGCACGCATTTTGCCGGCGATCTGATGATGGGCTTCGGGCTGCTGAGCGTCATCATGGCGGCCTTCTATCTCTCGCGCCAGAAGGATGTCAAACGCATGTTTGCCTACTCTTCGATCGAACACATGGGACTGGTCACTTTCGCCTTCGGCATGGGCGGCCCGGTCGCGACCTTTGCCGGGATGTTGCACATGACGGTGCATTCGCTCACCAAGTCGGCGATCTTTTTCGCCGTGGGTCACGCCACACAAAAATCCGGCACACAGTTGATGGAAAATATTCGCGGTCTGATCAGCACCAATCCAACCATAGGCTGGGGGCTGGCGATCGGTACGCTGGCGATACTCGGCATGCCGCCGTTCGGTGTGTTCGCCAGCGAATTTCTGATTATTACCACCGCCATGCACGCCTATCCCTGGACGACACCCTTTCTGCTCATCGCGCTGGGTGTGGCCTTTGCCGCGATTTTCAGCCGGATGCAGGAGATGGTGTTCGGTCCGTCCACGGGGCAGCGCTTGCCGCATCCCCCTGCCTTGATCCCGGTGTTCGTGCATCTGGGGTTGGTGCTGCTGCTCGGATTGTATATTCCGCCTTATCTGGCTGACTGGTATCGTCAGGCGGCGGCGTTGATTGGGTGACCTGATATGAAACTGGACGAATTTGCCGCTGATTTTCCCGAGTTGCCCGGAGCCCTGTCGATTCGGCGCGGCAGCGTGAATGCAAGCCAGTTTCGCGACGGGTGCGCACAAGTGCGCCATGACGGCGGCAGACTGGTGGCGTTGTGGGGCAGCGATGAACGGGCAGATGACGCGGGCTATGCGCTGCATGTTGCGCTGATAGACAGCGCAGGCATGTTGTGTCTGACGCTGCCGGTGAGCGCAGAACGCCCGGCTTATCCGGATATCAGCGACTTGTTTCCTGCCGCAAGCCGCATGCAACGCGCTGTCGCCGATCTGCTCGGCTTGCACGCCAGCGGCGCGGACGATTCGCGTAAGTGGTTGCGGCATGCGAGCTGGCCGGACAAGGTGCACCCGTTGCGCAAAGACTTTGACGGTACTTGTGCGTTTCCGGCGGGAACCGATGCCTATCCCTTCGTTACGGTGACGGGCGACGGTGTCCATGAAATTCCGGTCGGCCCGGTACATGCGGGGATTATTGAACCCGGACACTTTCGTTTCTCCATTATTGGTGATCGCGTGTTGCGTCTGGAGGAACGGCTGGGTTACAAGCACAAGGGTATCGAGAAGCGTTTTGAGAGTATCAGTCTGGAGCAGGGGGCAAAACTCGCCGGCAGGGTGAGTGGCGACAGCACCGTGGCCTATGCCTGGGCCTATGCGATGGCGGCGGAGAGCATTGCCGGAATCACGCCCCCGGATCAGGCGCTGTGGATGCGCGCGTTGTTTCTGGAACGGGAACGCGTTGCCAATCATCTGGGCGACCTGGGTTATCTGGGCAACGATGTCGCGCTGTCGTTCGGCTTTGCACAATTCTGGATATTGAAAGAGCAGGTGTTGCGCAATAACGCTGCCTTGTTTGGTCATCGTTACCTGATGGACAAGATCATTCCCGGGGGCGTGACGCTCGGCCTGCAGATGCCGGACAAGCGCGTGATTGAAGAAGAGTGCAGTATGCTGGAGCGCGAACTGGGCGTGCTGCGCAGCATTTATGAAGAACATGCCGGGGTTCAGGATCGATTTATCGGCGCAGGGCGGGTTACCCCGGCACTGGCGGCCCAACTCGGACTGTGTGGCTTGCCGGGACGCGCCAGTGCGCAGGCCTGGGATGCGCGCGTACAGTTCCCGTGCGCGCCCTACGATAAACTGGGCGTGCAGATGATGACGCATGCCAATGGCGATGTGGCTGCGCGTGCCGCGCTGCGTTTTGAGGAGCTGTTTGAATCGTTGCGCCTGCAGCGCGAGATTCTGATCAACCTGATCGGTGGCGATGAACTGTCCAACCCCGTCAAATCGCTGCCCGGTCATGCCTTTGGCGTCGGCATGGTTGAAGGCTGGCGCGGCGAGGTGATGGTGGCGATACATACCGATGCGCACGGCAAACTGGCACGCGTGCATCCGCACGATCCTTCGTGGCAGAACTGGCCGGTGTTAGAGCATGCGATCCTCAACAACATCGTGCCGGATTTCCCGCTGATCAACAAATCGTTCAATTTGAGCTACGCCGGACAGGACTTGTAAGCATGTACCAGATCATCAAACAGATTTTGAAGACCGGTATCAAGACAGAGACGCCGCCGCAACACGACGATGCGCTGCGTGTCGAGGCGCAGCGTCTGCAGGAAAATATCCTGCGTCATGTCGGGCGGGCGCTGACCATACGTCATGTCGATGCGGGTTCCTGCAACGGCTGCGAGTTGGAGATTCATGCGCTCAACAACGCCTATTACAACATCGAGGGTCTGGGTATTCGCTTCGTTGCCAGTCCGCGCCACGCGGATATGCTGTTGGTGACCGGGCCGGTCTCGCGGCACATGGAGATCGCGCTCAGACGCACTTATGATGCCACACCCGAACCCAAGCTGGTGGTTGCCGTCGGCGACTGCGGTTGCGACGGCGGCCTGTTTTCTCCGGATAATTCCTGCGGGGACAAGGGGGAGAGCTACGCCAGCTGCGGCAGGATAGCCAATGTGATCCCGGTGGATGTCGCCGTGCCCGGTTGCCCGCCCACGCCGATTATGCTGATGCAAGCCATACTCACCGCCATCACGAGCGGCGGTAAAACCTGATTATGCCTGTGGGCATCTGTTTCTTGTGTCTGTATGTTCGAGTGTAGATAATCGTGCACCTCGGGGATAAGGCAGCCTCCCCGCCCCTAAGACATCTCATCGTCCAAGGCCTGCTCTTGATTGGATATTCCAAGGAGGTGTCATGGGCGCACCACAGCAGCAAATTTCCGGCGATACACAACCCCCTGAACGGGTTACGCTGGCGCAATCCTTCCTTTATTGGCTGAAGCTGGGCTTCATCAGTTTTGGCGGCCCGGCGGGGCAGATTTCGATGATGCATCAGGAATTGGTGGAAAAACGCCGCTGGATTTCCGAGCGACGTTTCCTGCATGCGCTCAACTATTGTATGTTGCTGCCGGGCCCGGAAGCGCAACAACTGGCTACTTATATCGGTTGGCTGATGCACGGGGTACGCGGCGGCATCATGGCAGGTGTGCTGTTCGTATTGCCCTCGCTGTTCATTCTGATCGCGCTGACCTGGATCTATCTGGCGTTCGGCGATGTGCCCGCTGTGGCGGGGATTCTGTACGGCATCAAGCCTGCGGTGACCGCCATCGTGGTGTTCGCCGCCTGGCGTATCGGCTCGCGCGTCCTCAGGAACGGGGTGTTGTGGGGCATGGCTGCCGTCGCGTTCCTGGCGATTTTCGTTCTCCATGTTCCGTTTCCGGGCATTGTGCTGGCGGCCGGCATACTCGGTTATATCGGCGGCCAAATAATGCCGGACAAATTCAGGGCAGGGGGGCATGACTCATCGGGCAGAGATTACGGCCCGGCGCTGATCGACGACCACACGCCGCCGCAGAGCTATGCGCAATTTTCTAAAGTGCGGCTGGTGAAATACAGCGTCATCGGCTTGGCACTGTGGGCATCCCTGATCGGAATGCTGGTAATGCAATTCGGATGGCAAGGCATGTTGACGCAGATGGGCTGGTTCTTCAGCAAGGCGGCGCTGCTCACTTTTGGTGGCGCCTATGCGGTGTTGCCCTATGTGTACCAGGGCGGAGTCGAACACTACCACTGGCTGACCGGGGCGCAGATGATAGACGGCCTGGCGCTGGGCGAGACTACGCCCGGGCCGTTGATTATGGTGGTGGCCTTCGTCGGTTTTGTCGGTGCCTGGTCAGCAGAATTGTTCGGTGCGGACAATCTGTTGCTGGCCGGTGCGACCGGAGCGCTGGTGGCCACCGTCTTCACCTTTCTGCCTTCGTTTCTGTTCATCCTGATCGGCGGCCCGATGGTGGAAGCGACGCATGGCGATCTGAAGTTCACCGCGCCGCTCACGGCCATCACCGCCGCCGTGGTGGGGGTGATTCTGAATCTGGCGGTATTCTTTGCCTATCATGTGTTGTGGCCGCAAGGCTTTGCCGGGTCGTTCGAGTGGATTTCGGCGCTGATAGGTATCGCCGCTTTTGTCGCCTTGTTCCGCTTCAAGGTCAGCATCATGCAGCTCATCGGTAGCTGCGCGCTGGCGGGTATGGCCTTTAAATTATTAGCTTGAGCAGAGCGCTCTGCTTGGAGTGTATGACGGCAAGTAACACGATGGAGCTATTAAACAATTTGAGCGATAGCCCGTTAGGGTTATTTCCGCTGTAGCAGTAAGGCGATACGCTCCGCCGAGGTTGCGCTATTGGGTTATGGGAGGATGATTTGATAAATATGGAACGTCGCAAGGCGCTCAAGACGGGGGGCAGTCTGGGGCTGCTGGGTGTGTTGGCTGTTCTGGGTCTGGTACCCGGTTCGGCTAGTGCCGGGGTAGGGCGGGCGGCTCTGGAGGCAGGAAATTTGAATGACGCCTTCGATGCGCTGGGTGTTTCCCTTCCTGAAAATAGCGAACTGATCAAGCTGACGCTACCGGATGTCGCCGAAAATGGGGCTGTCGTACCCGTTACGGTGGAGAGTTCCCTCGCGCACATCGAACAGATTTCCATTCTGGTCGATAAAAATATCAACGTACTGGCGGCAAATTTCATCATTCCCAAAGGCGTCGCCGGTTTCATTACTACCCGTATCAAGATCGGGCAGACCGCAACAGTCGTTGCGCTGGTCAAGGCAGACGGCAAGTTTTATCGCGCATCCAAAGAAGTTCAGGTGACTCAGGGCGGCTGTAGCGCATAGATGAGATATTTCACTACACAACAATTCAGGACGAGCAAACATGGGTGAAGCCACCAGAATTCGTGCCACAGTCAAAGACGGGCAAACCGAAGTGAAAATGCTGATGCAACACGAAATGGAGACCGGGCAGCGCAAGGATGCCGCAGGCAATAAAATACCTGCCTGGATTATCACCGATGTTAAAGTATTGCACGAAGGCAGAACTGTACTGGAAGCGCAATTCGGTACGGCGGTATCAAAGAATCCCTATCTGGTTTTTCGCTTCATGGGCGGCGCCAAAGGGGAAAAAATATCTGTGCTGTGGACCGATAATCGGGATGACAAGCGCATGGATGAAACGGTCATTGATTGACCGTGCAGGGGAGGGATGCCCGAGTCGGGTGTTACCAGGGGTGGTTGTGTTGGTCAACTAAAGTGAGGATAAGAAAATGATTATGTCTCGAACGCTGCTCGTTGTTTTTGGAATGCTGTTTTGCACGGCCGCTCAGGCTGAAGTCGATAAACATGCCCGCAATCTTGCTGCCTCCTGTTCTGCCTGTCACGGCACGGATGGTAACAGCGAAGGCGGCATGCCGGTACTGGCCGCGCTGGATAAGGTGCTGTTCGTCAATCAGATGAAGGATTTTAAATCGGGTGCACGGCCTGCAACGGTGATGCATCAGCATGCCAAGGGTTATACCGATGAGGAATACGAATTGCTGGCTGACTTCTTCGCCGCGCAGAAACGCCACTAACCCCGCGCCTTAAGGTGCCTCAGAAATCAAACAGATCAAGGGAGTCCAATATGTCATTCAGCCGTCGTGATTTTTTGAAAGCCAGTGCAGCCGGGATTGTAATCGGTGCATTTCCGGGACTAGCGTTCGCATCCAGCGAACTTATCAAGAAGAAGGGCCAGCGTGTTGTCGTCGTCGGTGGCGGATTCGGTGGTGCCACTGCCGCGAAATACATACGCAAGTGGAGCAATAACAAGATTGAAGTGGTGTTGATCGAGCGTAATCCCATGTTCATCTCATGCCCGATGAGCAACACCGTGTTGGGCGGCGGACGTACCATCGACGATTTGACGATGAGTTATGACGAACTGAAGAAAAAATACGGTATCAAGCTGGTCAAGGGTGAAGTGACTGCGATAGATCCGGAAAAACAAACCGTCATGCTGGCCGACGGTCACCTGAAATACGACCGCTTGATTGTCTCGCCGGGCGTGGATTTTATGTATGACAAGGTTGAAGGACTGAACGAGAGCGTGGCGAACACAAGTATCACCCACGCCTGGAAGGCCGGTGCGCAGACTGTCTTGTTGCGCAAACAACTGGAAGCCATGCCGGACGGCGGTGTTTTCGCTATCAGCATTCCCAAGGGCCCTTATCGCTGCCCGCCCGGGCCGTATGAGCGCGCTTGTCAGGTTGCCCACTATTTCAAGGCAAACAAACCCAAGTCCAAGGTGCTGATACTGGATGCCAATCCGGACATCGTTTCCAAGAAGGGATTGTTCATGGCCGCCTGGAATGAACTTTATCCGGGCATGGTGGAATACCGGCCTAACGCGCTTGTCTCCAAGGTGGACGTGGCCAGCAAGACTGCCAAGACCGAGTTCGATGATGTTAAAGCGGATGTCTTGAATGTTCTACCCCCGATGAAAGCCGGTGCCGTGGCCGACATGGCAGGCCTGGCCAATGTGGATGGACGCTGGTGCGGCGTGGATTTCCTGACGTATGAATCCAAGGTGCACAAGGGCATACACGTTATCGGCGATGCTGTTTCGGCGGCGTTGCCGAAGTCTGGGCATATGGCTACATCGCAGGCGAAAGTGTGTGCGGCAGCCGTTATCGAGTTGATGCAGGACAAGCAACCGGATCAGAATCCGACCATTGCCAATACCTGCTACAGCATGGTAAGTGGCAATGAAGCTGTGCATGTGGCCAATGTGTATCGTTTCAATGCCGAGAAGCAGGCCATGATTTCAGCAGAAGGGGGTGGCGTGTCCGCTAAGCGCTCGGAGCTTGAAGGGGCGTTTGCCGGATATTGGTTGAAGAATATTCTGAACGACGTATTGCTTTAGAAAAGTTTGACGCACACGGCATGATCCAACAGGATCATGCCGTGTGCGTTTTCTATTCGGCGTGTGTCAGGGCAGTAGTGTTGCCTGGCAGCAAGTTTTGCATGAATAAGCCTATGAGGAGAAATCATAACCCCAAGGGGTTATTTTTATGACTCTTCATGAGTATGGACGTTGCCAGGCGAATTGTTTTTAATGCACAGTGTTTTGCGCCGCAGCATTTTTGTATTGCGGTTATTTTTATAATTAATTTAGGAGAACAAATAAATGAATTTTGATAAAGAGTTTAATGCCAGTGGCATGTCCTGTCCGTTGCCTATCGTGAAGACAAAAAAGGCACTGGTGGATATGGCCAGCGGCCAAGTGCTCAAAGTTATCGCCACCGACAGCGGTGCGGTGAAGGATATGCAGGCATTTGCCGATCAAACAGGGAATACCCTGTTGTCGACTTCTGAAGAAGGCGGCGCATATGTTTTCATGATGCAGAAAAAATAATCTCCCGCTTTAAGCCGGAGCCGCGTTTTTAACAAATTTCTAAGGGTGAGTATGACTACCAAAAAAATGGCGATTATCGCCACCAAGGGCACGCTGGACATGGCCTATCCGCCGTTTATTCTGGCATCCACCGCCGCAGCACTCGGTTACGACGTGCAAATCTTCTTTACTTTTTACGGTCTGCAATTGCTGCGCAAGGATTTGTCGAATGTGATGATCAGTCCGCTGGCCAATCCCGCGATGCCTATGCCTATCCCTATGCCGGTAATGGTGCAGATGCTGCCCGGCATGGAATCCATGGCGACCATGATGATGAAGCAGAAGCTCAAGAAGCATGGCGTCGCCTCGCTTGAAGAATTGCGTGACCTGTGTCTGGAAGCCGATGTTAAATTCGTTGCCTGCCAGTTGACCGTTGATCTGTTCGAGTTCGACAAGAGCGAATTCATCGAGCCGGTCGAATATGCCGGCGCCGCCGCATTTTTCGGATTTGCCGGTGAGACGGATATTTGTCTGTTCGTGTAACAGCTGTAGTGGCAGTATCAGGCAGTAAAATTATTAAAAACATAAATTAAATATTCAGGGAGAATTGCATGAAGATGAACAAACTTGTTGTTGCTATGTTTGCTGCCGGTGTTATGGCCGCGCCGCTGGCGCATGCCACTAACGGCATGTTGATGGAAGGCTATGGCCCTATCTCGACAGGTATGGGGGGTGCATCCATGGCCTTCGATAACGGCGCGGCGGCTATGGCAAATAACCCGGCCACACTGGGTTTGATGGCAGATGGCACGAGCCGTCTGGATGTGGCTGTGGGCGGCTTGCACCCCAGCGTGACTTCAAAGATGGCCGGGATGCCTGATGCCAATTCGGGTGGAAAATCCTACTTCATGCCAGCCGGCGGCTGGGTCAAGAAAGACGGCGCTCTGGCCTATGGTATCGGTGTGTTTGCTCAGGGTGGCATGGGAACAGAATATACTGTCAATGACTGGGTAAGCGCCGGTGCCGGCCCCTCCCGTTCCGAAGTGGGCGTGGGCAACCTGATTGTGCCGCTTTCATACAATGTCACCCCCGATCTGAATATCGCCGGTTCTCTGGATTTTGTCTGGGGCGGAATGGATTTGCAGATGGCGATGTCTGCCGGGCAAATGGGCGCACTTGCAGCGGGCGGTAATTTGACGGCAACAGGTGCTGGCGCTGCGGGATTACCTTTCTTCCTGGGTGGTGCGACCAACGTTGGCTATTTTAACTTTACCGATGGCAGCAGCTTCTCCGGCAAGGCCAATTCAACCGGTTTCGCCGGAAAACTGGGCATGACTTATAAAGTCAACCCGCAGCTGACTGTAGGCGCAACCTATCATTCCAAGACCAGTCTGGGTGACATGAGTACCAGTGGTGCTCAAATGAGTCTGATTGACAACGCGGGTACCATGGGGCCAGCCGGAACTACCTATACCTTGAACGGAACTGTCAGCATCGTTAATTTCCAATTCCCGGAAACCTACGGAATTGGAATGGCTTTGCAGGCCAGCGATGATCTGATGGTGGCGGTAGATTACAAGCGTATCGGCTGGGCCAAGGTCATGAAGAATTTCCAGATGACCTTCAGCAGTACAGATATGGGTGGCATTTTCATGGACATGAAAATGCCGCAGAACTGGGTTGATCAGGACGTATTCAACATCGGTCTGGCTTATCGCACTTCTCCTGAGTTGACGCTGAGAGCGGGTGCAAATCTGGCCAATAACCCGGTTCCTGAAAGCACTGTAAATCCGCTGTTCCCGGCCATAGTCAAGGATCATTTCACGGTCGGCGCAGGCTATACGCTGAGCAAGGTTGCTGAAGTGAACGCATCTCTGGTGTATGTGCCGAAGGTTACAACTAATACCCCTGCTGCTGGTACGACACCTGCTTACAGCATCGTTCACAGCCAGCTTAACTGGCAGTTGATGTACAGCCATAGTTTCTAAGGTTACAGCACGAGCAGGATAACAGGCCCGTTCCTGAGAGGGGACGGGCTTTTTTTATATAAAATATCATGCAGGATGAACAGCTTATGTTTCACTTTGCATCTGAATTATCAAGAATCGTTTAATCCGGATAACCTTGACAAAAGGTTATCCGGATTAAACGGGAACTATTGGGGAATTGTGTGGGAATGAAAACGCGGGTTGTTTCGATGTTCGTTGCCAGTGTCACGGCATCCACTCTGGCTTATGCCACTAACGGTGACACGATGATGTCGGTGGGTGCCGAAAATACGGCTTTGGGTGGCACGGGCGTAGCGCACTTCGTGGGCGCGGAGAGCACCTTCGCCAACCCGGCCATGCTGGGCAAATCGACAGGCAGGGAAGTAACCGGCGGCCTGGTGGTGTTCAGGCCGTCGGTCACCAACGATGGCATGAGTGGCGGCGCGCTTGTGGCAAACAGTGCTGCGAATACCAGTTACATTCCCGACATTTCGTTCTCCAGCCGGCTGGACGACAAGCTGACTTACGGTGTTGCCATGGCAGGGATTGCCGGCATGGGTGTGGACTACACGGGCGCGCCTAAAGGCACGCATGTTGCAGCCAAAACCGCGTTGAGCATACTCAAGGTGATTCCAACCATCGCCTATAACAAGGATAACTACGGTCTGGGTTTCTCACCCGTGTTGCAGTATGGCTTGCTGGCAATATCGTATGATACGTCGGTCGCGATGCCCGGCAGTCTTGCGGTTAATGCGGCGCGCAAAGCGTCCTCGCATACCGGTTTTGGCATCGCACTGGGCGGCTACTACAACACCAGTCCCGCATTGACGCTTGCTGCCTCCTATCACTCGAAAATCCGCATGAATTATGGTACGCAAATGTCTGTTGCCGGTGCGGGATTCGGTCAGGTTTTCGCCGATCATCTGGATCAGCCCGCTGAAATCAAGGCCGGGTTTGCGTATGCGACCGCCGATAATTTCACCGTAACGGCTGACTATCGCCTGATTCAATGGGGCAGCGCTGCAGGCTATAAGGATTTTGGCTGGAAGGATCAGACGGTCATCGCGGTCGGTGGTAAATATTCCGCTGACGGCTACTGGCTCGGAGCCGGTTATAATAATTCCAGCAACCCCATCAGCGTATTCGCCAACGGCATTGCGGCAAATGCGACGAATGGACAGAATGGCGTTGGCAATATGTTCAACAACATGTTATTCCCGGGCATTATTAACAGCGCCTATACGCTGGGCGGTGGATACGCACTGAGCAAGCACCTTGAGCTTGCAGCCTCGTTCATGTATGCGCCCAAAGTGACGGCCAGAGTCGATATCAGTGATGCCGTGCCTCCCGCCGGCGCGGCTCCCGGCACGCTTTTTAATACAACGACACACTCGCAGCAATCTTATTCGGCTTCGTTGCGTTATAAATTCTGATTTTGAATTGGGGTGCTATCGCCTCAGTGGTTCTGTCCCGTTGACGCAGACGTTCAGTCTGTAGCGGGGGTTTTGGTGTTTAATTGAAGTTCTGTCATCTGAATGGGGAGAGGCTTGATGAATATGGAAATAAATTTGCAGCGTCGTAAGGCGCTTAAAACGGGCGGCGGGGTCGGGCTACTCGCATTATTTGGCGCGCTCGGCCTGTTGCAGTCGGGTGTGGCGTTTGCGGAATGGAATAAAACTGCTTTCTCGGCAAAAACGATGGATGATGCCTTGAATGCGCTGGGCGTCATTGTTCCGGAGAACGGTGCAGCCTCAATTCAATTGACGGTACCTGAAATTGCTGAAAATGGTTCGGTTGTGCCGGTCACCGTTGCCAGCACGCTTGCTGATGTCGAGCAGATAACCATCTTCGTGGATAAAAACCCCAGTGTGCTGGCCGCGAGCTTTGTCCTGCCAAAAGGCACCGAGGCGTATATCACGACCCGTGTCAAAATGGGGCAAACGGCTAATGTCATCGCTCTGGTAAAGGCGGGCGGCAAGTTTTACCGCACTTCCAAAGAAGTTAAGGTGACGGCTGGCGGCTGCGGCGGTTAACGGACTACGGATACAATCAAATCGATTACGAGGTGGAATAATATGGGCAATCCAATGAAAATTCGCGCTGCCGTCAAGGATGGCGTGACCGAAGTAAAAATTCTTATGCAACACGAAATGGAAACCGGACTGCGTAAAGAGGCGGATGGTACGCTGGTACCAGCGTGGTTCATCACCGAAGTTAAGGCGCAGTATCAGGGCCGTACGGTGCTGGAAACACAGTTTGGTCAATCCGTATCCAAAAATCCCTATTTGCTGTTCCGGTTCAAAGGTGGGGTGGCGGGTGAAAAAATAACGGTTAGCTGGCTAGATAACAAGGGTGATACGCGCAGCGACGAGGTCAGCATCGCGGGATAGCATGACGAGCTAAACGGGTTGTGTAACTTTCACGAACATATTTCTGGGGGGTATAGATGAACAACAGCACTGTAAAAAAGTTGATTCCGCTATTGGTATTGGCGACCAGCTGTGCAGCAACGGCAGCCGAGAGCGAAATTTCGGATTCGGATCGAATCGCGCAATATCGGGAAATGATCAGCGATGGTAATCCGGCTGATTTTGACGAAATGCGTGGCGAAGAGTTGTGGAAAAGTGTCGCCGGACCTAAACAGGCAACCCTGGAAAAATGCGATCTGGGTAAGGGCGCAGGTGTGGTAAAAGGCGTTTATACCGAATTGCCGCGCTATTTTAAGGATACCGGCAAGGTGCAGGATCTGGAATCCCGTTTAGTGACCTGCATGACGACCTTGCAGGGTATTCCGGAGGAAGTGATTACGGCTAAACCGTTTGCCACTGATAAGAAGGCTTCAGATATCTCTTCGCTGGCAACCTATGTAGTGGGACAGTCCAAAGGTATCAAGATGGCGGTCTCGACTAAACATCCGCAGTCGAAAGAGGCCTACGAGATAGGCAAACGCATTTTCAACTACCGTGCCGGCCCTTATGATTTTGCCTGCTCAACCTGTCATGCAACCAGCAATGTACGTATCCGCATGCAGGATTTGCCTAACCTGAATGTTAAAAAAGATGCGCAAACAGCGTATGCCAGCTGGCCTGCCTATCGTGTTTCTCAGGGCTTGACGCGCTCCTTCCAGTGGCGATTGAATGATTGCTTCCGTCAGCAACGCTTCCCTGAACCCAAGTTCGCATCTGAGGCGACTGTAGCATTGACTATGTTTCTGGCAGTCAGTGCAAACGGTGGCGAATATGCAGGCCCGGGTCTAAAACGCTAGGAGATGACAAACATGAATGCAAAATTAATTATGGGACTTGCGGTGAGTGCAGCGTTGGCCTCGATTTCCCTGTCCGCTCAGGCGGGTAATACGGCAGAGGGGCTGGACGCAAAAACAGCCGAGATCGTCAAGCGTGACTTCCGTGACAAGGGGATCGCCAAGGCAACACGCGTCAATCAGGATGAGTTGCAGGCGATGTGCAGCAAGTATGTCGATAAATTGCCGGCAAAATTGAAAACCAGGCTGGAAGCCGGGGAGAGCGATGCCATCAAATGGCCTGCCGACGGGAAGTATATGGGCGACTGGAAGGCGGGCGAAAAGCTGGCTCAAAGCGGTAGGGGCATGACCTGGAGCGATAAGGCGGAAGATCCTGCGGGCGGCAATTGTTATAACTGCCATCAACTGTCTGCCAAAGAGATCGCCTTTGGAACCATAGGCCCCAGTCTGCTGAATTTCGGCAAGATACGCGGCAACACTGAAGCCAACCAGCGTTATACATATAGTCGTATTTATAACGCAAAAGCCATGAATGCCTGCGCCAACATGCCGCGCTTTGGTCATATGGGTATTTTGAGCGAGGCGCAAATCAAGGATCTGGTTGCGCTGTTGCTGGATCCTGAATCACCCGTTAACAAGTAGCTGTGCATCCCTCCCGCCGTTCGCGGCGGGAGAAATCGTTACAAATCCTTCCTACCTTTCCATTACAAGGGATTTACCATGGACATGAATCGTCGCGAATTCCTTCAGTTGCTGGCTATCGCATCGGCGGGTGGCTTCATGCTGAATAACAATGAAAGCCACGCGGCGACAGATGCCAGGCGTTTCTACGAATTACCCCGGCATGGCAATGTCAGCCTGCTGCATATCACCGATAGTCACGCGCAATTGAACCCCATGTATTTTCGTGAACCGGAAATAAATCTGGGCGTAGGTGCGACGAATGGCCGGCCTCCGCATCTGGTAGGAAACGCACTGCTTAAACATTTCGGCGTCAAGCAGGGCTCGCCCGAGGCGTATGCCTACACCAGTCTTAACTTTATTGAAGCAGCACGCACTTACGGCAAGGTGGGCGGATTCGCGCATCTGGCAACCCTGGTTAAACAGATACGCGCATCACGCCCCGGCGCCTTGCTGCTGGATGGCGGCGATACCTGGCAGGGCAGCGGACAAGCATTGTGGACTAAAGGGCAGGACATGATTGATGCCTGCCTGGAGCTGGGCGTTGATGTCATGACCATGCATTTTGAGTGTATGTATGGTGCGCAACGTATCAAGGAGGCCGAAGAAGGTGTGTTGCGCGGCAGGATAGAAGTGGTCGCGCAGAATGTCAAAACCAACGACTTCGGCGACCCGGTATTCAAGCCTTACGTCATACGGGAAATCAACGCGATTCCGGTTGCGATCATCGGCCAGGCTTTCCCGTATAGCACGATTGCCAACCCGCGCTATTTCGTGCCTGACTGGTCATATGGAATACAGGAAGAAAATCTTCAGCTCACTATCGACGAGGTGCGCAGAAAAGGGGCGCAGGTCGTGGTGCTGCTCTCGCATAACGGCATGGATGTTGACCTCAAGCTGGCTACCCGCGTCAGCGGTCTGGATGCGATCCTGGGTGGACATACCCACGATGGCATCCCGACTCCCATCCCGGTAAAGAATAGTGGCGGAACGACGCTGGTGACCAATGCCGGCTCCAATGGCAAATTCCTCGGTGTGCTGGATTTTGAGGTCAAGGCGGGCAAGGTGGCGAGTTTCAAATATAAATTGTTGCCGGTATTCGCCAACTTGCTGGTAGCGGACCCGAGTATGAGCGCACTGATGCAAAAACACCGCGCACCTTACGAAGGCAAATTGTCCGAGAAACTGGCCACGACCGATGGACTGTTATATCGACGCGGCAATTTCAACGGCAGTTTCGATCAGCTCATACTCGATGCGCTGATGAAGGAAAAGGACGCGCCGATCGCATTTTCACCCGGCTTCCGCTGGGGCACGTCCTTGCTGCCGGGATCGGCCATTACCATGGAAGATGTGCTCAATCAGACGGCCATCACCTATCCGACGACGACACTCACCGAGATGACGGGCATGCAGATCAAGAGCGTACTGGAAGATGTGGGTGATAACCTGTTTAATCCTGATCCCTATTATCAGCAAGGCGGCGACATGGTGCGGGTGGGCGGACTGGAATACACCTGTGAGCCGAACGCGGGTATGGGGCAGCGGATTCAGGACATGCGCCTGAACGGGAAGCTGCTCGATGCCAACAAGACTTACAAAGTGGCGGGTTGGGCGCCTGTTACCGAGGCGGCCCGTGACAGGGGCGGTGAGCCGGTCTGGGATTTAGTCGCACGACATTTGCGTGCCGAGAAGGTGGTCAAGGTCAGCGCACCCAACGTGCCCAAACTAAAGGGTATGGCAGGCAATCCCGGCATGATTTGATACTATTTTGAAAGGAATCGAGATGAATAAATTACTCACACTGACCGCACTGCTGCTGGCGTTTGTTATGCACGTTGCAGTGGCTGCCGAGCCTGCATCCGGTCTTAGCTATACCAATGTCACGCTACAGATCGCGCGCGTGCAGATACAGGAAAATGTCAGTTTTGATGACGCGGTGGAATCGCTTAAATTGCGTGCCAATCAGAACAACCTCAAATTTGTCGGTGTCAATCAGCTCTACAAGGAGATTGAGGCGTTGACCGGGAAGCCGGCCAAGCGCATGGAAAT
>JAUSLX010000123.1 GCA_030645775.1 Gallionella sp.
CCTCCTGACAACGAATAGGTTATTGCCATGTCCGCACAAGATACCCCAGATTTTATTGAACTCTACCCGCTGTTGCCTTTGCGCGACGTGGTGGTTTTTCCGCATATGGTCATTCCGCTGTTTGTCGGTCGAGCCAAGTCGATTAAAGCACTGGAGCTGGCGATGGAGGAGGGGAAGTCCATCGTGCTGGTGGCACAGAAAACGGCATCCAAGGATGATCCCGGCACGGATGATTTATTCACCATCGGCAGTATGGCGAACGTTCTGCAAATGCTCAAACTGCCGGATGGTACCGTGAAGGTGCTGGTGGAAGGCACGCAGCGGGTCAATGTGCTGCGGGTCGATGATGTGGATAGCCATTTTGTTGCCGAGGTTGAAGTTATTCCGGCAGAAGATGGCGCAGGGAGCGAAACCGAGGCGATGCGACGCGCCCTGATCGCGCAGTTTGAACAATACGTCAAACTTAACAAGAAAATCCCCCCCGAGATACTGTCCTCCCTGACGGGCATCGATGATGCGGGTCGCCTGGCTGATATTGTGGCTGCCCATTTGCCGCTCAAGCTGGAACAAAAGCAGGAAGTGCTGGAGATTTATGCTGTTCACAAACGTCTGGAGCACCTGCTGGGATTGCTCGAAGGCGAGATAGATATTCTGCAGGTCGAGAAGCGCATCCGTGGCCGCGTCAAGCGCCAGATGGAAAAAAGTCAGCGCGAGTACTATCTCAATGAGCAGGTCAAGGCGATTCAGAAAGAGCTGGGCGAAGACGAGGATGGTGCAGATTTCGACGGTTTAGACAAAAAAATCAAAGCGGCCTACATGCCCAAGGAAGCGCGTGTCAAGGCTGAGGCAGAACTGAAGAAGCTGCGCCTGATGTCGCCCATGTCTGCGGAAGCGACCGTGGTGCGCAACTATATCGATGTGTTGATTGGCCTGCCGTGGAAGAAAAAGACCAAGATCAGCGCTGATCTCAAGCAGGCTGAAGTGGTGCTGGAAGAGGATCACTACGGTCTGGACAAAGTCAAGGAACGCATCCTGGAGTATCTGGCAGTGCAGCAGCGCGTTGATAAACTCAAGGCGCCGATTTTGTGCTTGGTAGGGCCTCCGGGTGTAGGTAAAACCTCGCTCGGTCAGTCCATCGCGCGCGCCACCAATCGTAAATTCGTGCGCATGTCGCTGGGCGGGGTGCGCGATGAATCGGAGATACGCGGCCATCGTCGTACTTACATCGGCTCCATGCCCGGCAAGATATTGCAGAACATGAGCAAGGTCGCGGTGAAAAACCCGTTGTTCCTGCTGGATGAAGTGGACAAGATGGGTATGGACATGCGCGGCGATCCATCGGCGGCTTTGCTGGAGGTGCTCGATCCGGAGCAAAACAGCACTTTTGTGGATCACTACGTTGAGGTGGAATACGATCTGTCCGATGTGATGTTTGTCGCGACGGCCAATACCTTGAATATTCCGGATGCCTTGCTGGATCGCATGGAAATTATTCATGTATCCAGTTATATGGAAGACGAGAAAATCAATATTGCTACCCGCTATCTGGTTCCCAAGGCAATCAAGAATAATGGTCTCAAGCCCGAGGAAATCTCCATTACCGAGACTGCGCTGCGCGATATCGTGCGTTATTACGTGCGCGAGGCGGGGGTGCGCGGTCTGGAGCGTGAAATTTCCAAGATTTGCCGCAAGGTGGTGAAGGCGCTGTTGCTGAAGACGCGGGAAAGCAAAGTGGTTATCAATTCACGCAATCTGGATAAATATCTCGGTGTGCGCCGTCACTCATACGGGGTGGCCGAGAAGCACAATCAGGTCGGCCAGGTGACCGGGCTGGCATGGACTGAAGTCGGCGGTGAGTTGTTGACGATCGAGGCTGTGGTATTGCCGGGTAAGGGAAAAACTACGACCACCGGCAAGCTGGGTGAAGTCATGCAGGAATCCATACAGGCAGCCTTGAGTGTGGTGCGCGGTCGTGCTCAGCGCCTGGGTATCGATATTGACTTTTATCAGAAAACCGATCTGCACATCCACTTGCCTGAAGGCGCGATTCCCAAGGATGGCCCGAGTGCGGGAGTGGGCATGTGTACCGCGATGGTTTCTGCCTTGACGGGAATACCTGTCCGTGCCGATGTGGCGATGACGGGAGAAATTACCTTGCGCGGTGAGGTGTTGCCGATAGGCGGATTGAAAGAGAAGCTGATTGCTGCGCAGCGCGGTGGCATCAAGACGGTTTTGATACCGGAAGAAAACGTCAAGGACCTGGCTGATATTTCCGACAATGTTAAGAGCAAACTGGACATTCATCCGGTTAAATGGATAGAGCAGGTGTTGGAGATGGCGCTTGAACGTAAACCGGAGCCGCGTGAAGAAGTGCTTGCCGTGCCTGCTGATCTGACGGGTGACGCAAAACTGGTCGAATCCGTTGCGGCAACCAAGCATTAAATTTTTGCTTATTAGCTTGACCAAAGTTCTGCGGCCTTGATATAAAGCGCCTTGGGTGTGAGCTGTATGATTTTGCCGGGTCTTTTAATTACTTGCGAAGGAGATGTACGTGAACAAATCTGATTTGGTTGATGCAATTGCAAAGTCGGCAGGCATTACTAAAGCATCCGCCAGCCGTGCGCTGGATGGAACGATAGAGGCTATTAAAAATGCGCTGAAAAATGGTGAAGAAGTGAGTCTGGTCGGCTTCGGTTCATTCTGCGTTGATGATCGCGCAGGCCGCACGGGTCGTAATCCGCGTACGGGAGCAGCCATTACTATTAAGGCCGCGAAAGTTCCCAAATTTCGCGCTGGCAAAGGTTTGAAAGATGCTGTAAACTAGTCGTCTTTGCCGGGTGCTTAGCTCAGTTGGTAGAGCGTCGCCCTTACAAGGCGAATGTCGGCGGTTCGAACCCGTCAGCACCCACCATAATTAGTAAGTGGTAAGTGGTAAGTAGAGAGTGACAATCGGTACAAGTTTTGGAGTGGTAGTTCAGTTGGTTAGAATACCGGCCTGTCACGCCGGGGGTCGCGGGTTCGAGTCCCGTCCACTCCGCCAAATTGAGGCGAACGAAAGTTCGCCTTTTTTCATATCTGTCGTTTAAGAACGCTTGGAGTCCTGTCGCTATGTTTGATTTTGTTCGTGAAAAAAGAAGAGTGGTACAAATAGTCCTGGCGTTGATTATTTTGCCATTTGCATTCTTTGGCCTGGAGTCATATCAAAGTTCAGGTGAATCCGCCGCGCCGGCGACCGTAAACGGAAAGAAAATTTCCCAGCAGGAATTTGAGACTGCCTTGCGCCAACAGCAAGACAGAATGCGTCAGATGCTGGGCGCTAATTTTGATCCTGCCATGTTCGAAACGGACGAGATGAAGCAGGCTGTTCTGGATAATCTGGTCGCGCAACGTCTGTTGATTGAACGCGCGGAAGCGGTTGGCCTGACGGTGACAGATGAACAGGTGGCTCAGGTTATCGGTGGGATTGACGCCTTTAAAGAGGGCGGGAAATTCGATCAGGCGCGTTATGCCAGTGCTTTGGCGAGTCAAAATATGTCGCCATCGATGTTTGAGGCGCGCGTCAAGGATGATCTGGTCGGGCAGCAGCTGCGCGAAGCGTATGTGCAAAATGGTTACGCGTCCCATGCCGTCGCAAACAATATAATTTCGATAAACGAACAGCAACGCATGGTGAGCGTGGCGCATGTTTCAGTGCAATCCTTTGTCGCGCAAGCCAGCGTCGAAGAGGCTGCAATCAAAACCTATTACGATCAGAATCAGAAGGAATTTCAGCTTCCGGAGCAGGCCAGAGTTGAGTATGTGAAATTCGCCATCAATGACTTGATGGCCAAGTCCGATGTCAAGAGTGAAGACGCCCGTAAATATTACGACGAACACCTGCCGGAATTTTCCACGCCTGAACAACGGCAGGCCGCACATATTTTATTGACTGTTGCAGCGACCGCGCCTCAGGCAGAGCAGGATGCGGCCAGAGCCAAAGCCGAGCAGTTGCTCAAGCAGGTCAGGAAAAATCCGGCGCAGTTTGCTGAGCTGGCTAAACTCAACTCGCAAGACCCCGGGTCGGCAATGAACGGAGGAGATCTGGGTTTATTTGGTCGCGGCATGATGGTGAAGCCGTTTGAAGACGCTGTGTTTTCGCTCAAGCCGGGTGGGATTAGTGAGCTGGTAAAATCCGATTTCGGTTATCACATCATCAAGCTGGTCGCCATCAAGTCTCCTGATGCTTTGGCATTTGACGGGGTGCGTGAGGCAATTCTGACTAAACTTCGTCAGCAAAAGGCATCTGATAATTTTGCTGAACTGGCAGAAAAATTCAGCAATACCGTGTATGAGCAGAGCGATACCCTCAAGCCAGCGGCTGAGCTGCTGGGTGTACAGATTGAACAAAGCGCATGGCTGGTAAAAGGGGCGGTTTCCGGCGACATCTGGATTGCCAAGCTGATGCAGGCGATATTTAGCGATGATGCTGTCAAAAACAAGCGCAATACCGCAGCAATCGAGGTCGCTGCCGACACTATGGTGGCTGCGCGCATACTGGAACACAAGCCAGCTAGCGTTCGTGCCTTGGCGGAAGTCCGGGAAATGGTCAAACAAAAACTAATACGTCAAAAAGCGCTGGACATGGCGGTGAAACAGGGTAAAATGCTGCTCGGTCAATTGCAGCAGGGCAGTAAGCCTGTGTTGGATTGGTCGGTTGCTCAGACGATTACTCATGCTCAACAGGGTGCGCTGGATGTAGCGATGGTGCGCCAGATATTTCAAGCGAACAAATCCAAACTACCTCAGTATGTGGGTGCGGAATCCCAGCAGGACGGATACGTGTTGGTACGCGTGGATGGTTTTAAAGAGGGTGAAAAGCCCGATGAAGTGAAGCGGGCGCGTTATCAGCAACAATTACGCCAGATGACAGGTGATGAGCTATTTCAGGCCTATTTGGCTGATGCCAGGCTGAAAGCTGAGATTAAATTGAATTTGCCTAAAACGGCTGTAGATAAACCTTAACCGGTTCCGTTTTGGCGATAGGTTGCAAGAGAATTACGGGTGCTTAGCTCAGTTGGTAGAGCGTCGCCCTTACAAGGCGAATGTCGGCGGTTCGAACCCGTCAGCACCCACCATAATTAGTGAGTGGTAAGTAGTAAGTGGTACAAGTTTTGGAGTGGTAGTTCAGTTGGTTAGAATACCGGCCTGTCACGCCGGGGGTCGCGGGTTCGAGTCCCGTCCACTCCGCCAACATTAAAAAGCCGTTGAGAAATCAACGGCTTTTTAATTTCTCTACACCTTCCCGAT
>JAUSLX010000127.1 GCA_030645775.1 Gallionella sp.
CAGCGGCACCGTGCCGATGCCGGTCAACACCAGGTTTTCAGCACCGATGCCGGTGGTTATCGTACCTGCCGTACCGAAGGTCGTCGCCGCAAAGTTGCCGTTCGCGTCGTACACCTTCGTGCCGGTGAAGCTCACCGCGTAGGGGTTGATGGTGCTGGTGGTGTTGCTGGCATAGCCGACGGTGTAGTTACCGTTATTGACGCCATCGCCCACCGTGACACCGCTTACCGTGACCGTCTTGTTGCCGATGCCGACATTCTTGTCGGTGAAGGCGAACGTGCCGCCGCTAAGCGTGTCGCCGGCAAACAGCGTACCGCCGGTGACGGCTGCTGTACCCAGTGCCGTGAGATCGCCGCTATAGGTCTTGGTGACGTTGCCAGTACTCAGAGTCAAGGCGGCTTGCGTGATATTGGCCGTGGCGGTACCAGCACTGGAAAACAGAGCGAACTTATTCGCGTCTGCGCCGCCAAGGCTATAGCCACTGTAGGTGACTGCTTTACCAGTGCCCACGTTCTTGCTGTCAAAGACAGCAGTGCCGGGGGTCAGGGTGACAACACCGCCGTCAGTGGGTGTACCCTTGAACGACAGTGTCGTTGCGTTCGTGCCGTCGTAAATCTTGTTATTCCCCTGCGCGAACACCCACATGTAGGAATTCAGGGTGCTGTCGGTTAAGGTGAAATTACCCAAATAGTTTGTCGGCGTTGCGTACGAACTGGGATTGTAGTAAATGCTGGCCGCACCCCGAGTCATGGTGACGCTGCCACCAGCAAGAAAAGCTACGGTGCCGCCGGCAACCCCCGGCCCAGTACCATCATTATCGGCACGCAGCACAACGTCGCCATCGGTCGTCGTGATGACCGCGCTTACGTTTACATTACGTCCGGCGTTTGCGACAAAACTTCCACGGGTTGCAGTAATCGCCTGGTTTACGTTCACGTCCCGGACAGCATTCAACGTTAAAGTGGACGGGGTAGTCGGGGCGATCACCGACCAGGTGAGCACCGCGTCCACGCTGATATCGCCATTCCCGCTACCGCTTGTTCCGCTGTTTGCAGTGGTGATAGTGACGTCGGTGCCAAGGTTCAGGGCAGTCGTGATGGTGGTGAGATTCACATTAGCTGTGCTCGCGTTGGAGCTCGGCGTGAAGACATCGGGATTGCCGCCACTGAAGGCACCGCCGCTGTCCACCGCGCCAGTAATCGTCACATCGGCAGGGTCGAGCAGCCACATTCCGCTTTTGCCGTGCGGCGCGCTGGCATTGATATTGATGCCAGCCACGTCCAGCCAGTGGCCGGAGGTTTCGATCAACCCACCGTCGCCGCCCTGTGCACCACCGCGCGCCGTAATGCTGCCGTAAGCGCGCGTCGAGTCGTTTGCCCACAACACGACCTTGCCACCGTCGCCATTCGTGATGGCGTCAGCAGTGATGATGGAGTCCGCGCTCATGTAAGTCGCCGAGGCGTTCTGCACTGACGGGTTCTTACCCTGATAGTCGCCACCGACCAGCACCGTCCCGCCGCCAGCATCGCCCGCGACATTGATATGCCCGCCGAACAGGCCTACCTTCTCGCCCAACACCTGCACCGTGCCGCCGGTCTGTCCCGTGCCCGTGCCTTTGGCTTCGATCATGCCCGACACCAGCGTGGTGCCAGTTTCGGACTGAACCGTGATCTCGCCGCGCTGCTCGCCATTGGCACTGAGTCGACTGCCGGCATCGAGAGTCAGGTCCTGCTTCGCGCGCAAGACGATCTTGCCGCTTGCGTCACGCACCACCTGATCGGCATCGATGATGCCCGCGTTGCGCAACGCCGCGCCGTAAATACCGACTTGCCCGCTTTGCGCCAATATCTCGCCGAGGTTGACGGCGGTGTTATCGCTTGCCGTGAGTTCGACCCTCACCCCCGGCGTGCTGGTGTCGAAGATATTCACCGACTGGCCGGCGGCCAGAATCACGTCACCCTGCGGGCTTGTGACAATGCCGCTGTTCGTTACATTGTCTCCGACCAGATAGACGATGCCGCCCGAAGGCGTGGTGATAGCGCCCCGGTTTTCCACGTTGCCGGCCAGCGGATCGGAACTGAAATTTAACCGGCCCGCGAGAAAATCCTGGTTGCTCAGGTTGAGCGTTGAAGCCACCAGTCCGGCAACGTCGATGCTAGCGCCCTGCCCGAACAAAATGCCGCCTGGATTGATCAGGAAAACCCGGCCGTTCGAAGTGAGCGTCCCCAAGATGACCGACGGATCAGGGCCGATGACACGATTGAGGACACTCGAGGCGGCGCTTTGCTGGATGAAGCGCGTGGTTTCGCTCGCGCCGATCGAAAACCCATGCCAGTTGATAATTGTGCCCGGGGTGTTGGTGATGCTTAGCGAGCTGCCCTGAGTGGCAAAGCTGGCCTGACCCGCAACCACGGCGGGATCCGTGCCGTTCGCCTGTGTCTGGCCTGCGGCAAAGACACACGCAAGCGCTACGCTGACAATACTCAGCCGCCACAGTGGCGAAACAGATTTACCTTTCGTTGTCATGGAACGTTCCACGCACCCTTTACATTGGAATACCCGGCGCCCCCTATATCACTCTTATTTTCATTGCGAACTGGAATCACCCGCGCCGGACGCTCGAACCGTCGGATGCGAAGGGCAATCGAAAAGTCTGCCCGCATGATTAAGATGCTCAGAAACAGCATAGCGACAGTCATTTCAGGATTCATGCGTTTTCCTTAATCGGGCCGATTTCAAAAATTGGACAGCTGATGCAGTCTCCAGCAATCTGATGACAGGTGATATTGATAACGATATTTTTGTACGCGAAAAGCGAAATCGATATGAGGATATATCCGTTATCGCGAATGCTCTGTGTGGCAGCGTACACAAGACAGGCCACCGCACGAATCACATTTTGCGACTGCCGGCTTTAAGGAATACGCTGATTATTGACCTTTAGTCAATTCATGACAAAGGCATATACAGCAGTTTACGGGCTTAATCTTGCAGCTCTGGGGACATACATATACGACGTTTTAAACAGCGTTTTCCTGACAAGAAAATTACTGCGCCAGACGCTTTCTGAACAGCACCAGCGAGACGTAAAACCCGACCAGCGCGTAGCCCGCCAGCACCGCAATATCCGTCATAAAGTTGACCGGAATCGCATTGTTCAGCAGTGGGCGCGCCAGATCGACGGCATGGGTCAGCGGTAGCATCGCCGAGATAGTTTGCAGCATGGCGGGCAACTGATCAACCGGGAAGAACACGCCGCACAGCAGTGTCATCGGCGTGATAACCAGCGTAAAGTAGTACATGAAAAATTCATAGCCCGGCGCCAGCGCCGTCACGATCAGCCCCAATGAGGCGAAGCACAGCCCGACCAGCAGTGACAACGGAATGATCCACAGGGACAACGGCGAGTGCGCCAAACCCAATATCCAGATCACCAACAACACCGCAATCCCCGACAGCAGGCTTTTGCTCGCCGCCCAGAAAATCTCCGACAATACGATGTCGTCCAGGGTAATCGGCGTATTGAGTATCGCCTCCCAGGTCCGCTGTTCGTGCATGCGCGCGAAACCGGAGTACAGTGCCTCAAAACTGGCGCTGTTCATGGTGCTGTAACACACCGTCCCGGCGGACAGGAAGGCGATATACGACATGCCGCTGATTTCCGGCAACATGCCGCCCAACCCGTAACCCAATCCCAGCATGTAAATCACCGGATCGGCCAGATGCCCCAGTATCGACGGCCCGGCCATCTTTTTCCAGACCATATAATTGCGCCGCCAGATGGGCAGGAAGCGCAGGCTGAGTTGCGGCAGGGCGAAATAATTCTTGCTCATGGGCGCTCGTATCGCATGTGTGAAGGGAGAAAGGGGACGGGAACACGGCGCTGCCGCTCAAGGGTAAAAGCGCGCGAAGCGTGCACCCTACCCTCTTCTCCCTTGTCCCTTCCCTCGCGTGTAACGCGACTATTCATTCGCGCATCTCCCTGCCGGTCAGTTTGAGAAACACATCTTCCAGGTTTGCCGGGCGATGCACGTAGCGCAATTCGGGATGTTGCTGTAATTCCAGCAGCAGCGGGTGCGCATCGCGCACATAGCAAAATACCGACTCGCCGCTTGTCTCGAAACGCTCTGTGTGATTCGCGGCATGATTTTTCGCCCAGTCCGCTGCCTGTTCACCGAACACCTCGACGACCTGCGGTTCGATATTATCGGCGATGAGTTCGCGGGGCGAGCCCTGGCTGATGATGCGCCCGTTGTCCATCACAGCCAGCCGGTGACAGAGACGTTCCGCTTCGTCCATGAAGTGGGTGGTGAGCACCAGCGTCTTGCCGCGCGCCGTGAGTTCGCGCAGCCGTTGCCAGATCAGGTGGCGCGCCTGCGGATCAAGACCAGTAGTCGGTTCATCGAGGAAAATCACGTCGGGGTCGTTCACCAACGCGCGCGCCAGCGTCAGCCGCCGTTTCATACCGCCGGATAGTGTCGGCACTTTTACATCACGCTTGTGGGTCAAATTGGCAAACTCCAGCAGCTCGGGCAGTCGCGCTTCAATGGAAGCATCCGTCATGCCAAAGTAGCGGCCATACACCATCAGATTTTCCGCCACGGTAAAATCCGGATCGAGGTTGTCCATCTGCGGCACCACGCCGACACGCAAGCGCGCCTCTCTGGCATTCCCCGGTATCGCGTGGTTTAGCAACTCAATATGACCGCTATCGGGCGCAATCAGGCCGAGCAACAGGCGCAGCGTGGTGGTCTTGCCGGCGCCGTTCGGCCCCAGCAAACCGAAGCACTCCCCGCGCACGATAGCCAGGCTGATGCCATCTACTACGCGCTGTCCGGCGTATATCTTAAGCAGGTTCTCGGCCCGTATGACGCTGTTCATAAATGGCAGCCGTTGAATTCGTGCAGAACGATCTGTTTGAGCTGGTTAAGTCGTCCGTGAAAGAAATGCCCCGCCTCCGGCAACACCACGATGGGCAAATGCTGCGGACGCGCCCAGTCCAGTGCATCGGCGAGCGGGATCACTTCGTCCTGTTCGCCATGAATCATCAACGTGTTGTGCGCGACAGTGGGCATCGCGAATCGCCCGACGGCGGGGGCGATCAATACCAGTTTGTGCGGATGAGGATGCAGATGTTGTGCGGCACGTGCGGCCACATAGCCGCCGAAGGAAAAACCCGACAGGATCAGCGGCAGATGGCCGAATGCATCCTGAGCGTGTTGTATCACCGCCAGCATATCGGCCAGTTCGCCGTTGCCGCTGTCAAATTCACCCTCACTTGCGCCTACGCCGCGAAAATTGAAGCGCAAGGTGGCGAAACCAAGTTCCGCAAAGGTTTTGCACAAGGTTGTGACAATCTTGTTGTCCATCGTGCCGCCCATCGTCGGCAGCGGATGCGCCACCACCGCGATGGCGCGCGGCTCGTAAGCATTAGTTTCGCGCAGCGATTCGTTAGCCCCCTCGCCCGCAACGCGTGAGATAACCAGCGACTTGCCCGCTTGCGGGCTTAGTCGAATGGCTAGTTGTTTCTCCAGGGTTGGGGTGAGGGAACGCATTTCAGGCAGATGCAGCATGCCTTCGAGTTGTCCCGCCGATCCTGCCAGGGCAATCTTGCTTTGCGTGACCATTAGACAGCGGAAGGGTCGTCGCCCAGTGACGGGGCACCCACCGGCGTACCCCTTGCGGGTATCTTCAGACGCTCGACGATACGGCCATTTTTCAGATGTTCTTCGATAATTTCATCGAGATCGGACTCATCAACATAGGTGTACCAGGTGCCTTCAGGATAAATCACGATAACCG
>JAUSLX010000143.1 GCA_030645775.1 Gallionella sp.
CCTTCACCTTTCACCTTTCACCTTTCACCTTTCACCTTTCACCTCCGAATCTGTATCATGCCGCCATGACTAATCCGCAACGCATACTGATTATTGATGACGACGCACGGCTGCGCGAGTTGCTGCTGCGCTATCTGGGCGAACAGGGCTTCAGCGCCAAGGCTGTAAATGATGGGGCTGCGATGGACAGGGCTTTGCTGCTCAATCGCTATTCCCTGCTGATACTGGACTTGATGTTGCCCAATGAAGACGGGTTGGCGATCTTGCGCCGTCTGCGTGCTGCAGGTGAGGACGTGCCGGTGATTCTGCTTACTGCAAAGGGTGATGAGATAGACCGCATCATCGGGCTGGAAATGGGCGCAGACGATTATTTGCCCAAGCCCTTCAATCCGCGTGAACTGGTGGCGCGCATCCACGCCGTGTTGCGGCGCAAGGGGACACAGGCCATAGGCGCGCCCGACAGCGAGGAGAAGACCGTCAGCTTCGGTGATTGTGAACTGAATCTGGCTACGCGCCAGTTGCTCAAGGCAGGTGTGCTGCTTCCCCTGACTACCGGGGAATTCGCCCTGCTCAAAGTGCTGGTCACGCATCCGCGCCACCCCTTATCGCGCGACAAACTGATGGAACTGGCGCGCGGCCGCGATCACGACCCGTTTGATCGTGCGATAGACGTGCAAGTCTCGCGCCTGCGCAAACTGATAGAACCCGAACCCGGCCAGCCGCGCTTTATCCAGACCGTATGGGGACATGGTTATGTGTTCGTTCCGGACGGCTCAAAATAATGAATATTCCGTTGCCCAACTCCTTGCTGTCGCGTGCTTTTCTGTTGATTGTCATATTGATTGTGCTGTCCCTGGCCGCATCCGTGACAATCTTCCGTCATGCAGAGCAGGAGCCGCGTACCCGGCAGATGGCACAACTGGTGGTGTCGGTGGTCAACCTCACCCGTGCCGCCGTGATGTCTGCTGCTCCGGAGTGGCGTGGTGCATTGCTTGCTGAATTGGCCGGGTCGGAAGGGTTGCGGGTACAGATTGCGGAGATCGATGAGGTGCTCGATCCCCTGCCTGAACACCCGCCGGAATTGCGCATGATGGTGGAAAAAGTGCGCCACAGCCTGGGCGATAACACACGCTTTGCCTCACAGCTCAATGGTGTCGAGGCCTTGTGGGTAAGTTTTTTTATCGGCAGCGAAGAATTCTGGGTGGCGTTGCCGAGTGAGCGCCTCGAACATCCCGTGTCGCAGGTGTTGCTGATGTGGGGCAGTGTGGTGTTGCTGCTGGCTTTGCTGGGGGCATATTACATCGCGCGACAGGTCGTGCATCCGCTGAAGCGGCTGGCGCTGTCAGCGCAGCAACTGGGGCAGGGTGACACGCCGCAACCCCTGCCTGAACAGGGCGCACAGGAGGTGATTGCGGTATCTGTCGCCTTCAATCAGATGTCCGCCGATCTGGCCGCCAATGAGCGTGAGCGCGCACTGGTGCTGGCGGGTATCTCGCATGATCTGCGCACTCCGCTGGCGCGCGTGCGGCTCGCCGCCGAACTGATTTCGGAGGCCTCCCTGCGCGAGGGATTGAGCAAGGATGTAGAACAGATGGATGCGGTGATCCGGCAATTCCTCGACTATGCGCGCCTGGATGAAAATGAAACTACTGTGAAGACTGAAGTCGATGTGCTGGTTCGCGAAGTGACGAACAGGTTTTCAGCTGCGAGCCACTCAATCAAGCTTGAATTACAGGTCATGCCCGCGTTGGCTGTCCGGCCACTGCTGCTGAAGCGTGCGCTTGCCAATCTGCTGGATAACGCCATCAAATACGGCGGCGGGGAAGTTACCGTGCAACTCTACAGCGAGGCTGGCAAGGCCGTGCTGGCGGTGCTGGACAGGGGGGCGGGCATACCCATTGAGCAGTGCGAATCCGTCAAACGACCTTTCATCCGGCTGGAAACTGCACGCAGCGATGTGACCGGGGCGGGTCTGGGGCTGGCCATCGTCGAGCGGGCTGCCCGGTTGCATCACGGGGAGTTTAATCTGGACGAGCGCGCGGGTGGCGGATTGGCGGCCAGGCTGATTCTGCCGCTAATGTAGGGGCGAATTTATTCGCCTGATGGCGGCAATTTTGGGGCGAATAAATTCGCCCCTACAGTGGTAAAAAACGCCACCGCCTCGGCTTCCACTCGGGTGCGTTTCATCGGCGGCAGGCTTTGCCAGATGCGTTTTCCGTATTGTTTGGTGATGAGGCGCGGGTCGCAGATCATCAGCACGCCGCGGTCGGTTTCGTCGCGGATCAGACGTCCCGCACCCTGCTTCAGGGTAATGATGGTGCGCGGCAACTGATATTCCATGAAGGCATTGCGCCCCTGTTTGGCGATCTGCGCGATGCGTGCCGCCAGCACCGGGTCGTCCGGCGGGGCGAACGGCAGTTTGTCTATGATGACCAGCGACAAGGCTTCACCGCGCACGTCTACCCCTTCCCAGAACGACTGGCTGCCCAGCAGCACGGCGTTGCCGTGTTCGCGGAAGCGGCTCAACAGTTCATTGCGCGAGCCTGTCCCCTGCAACAGCAAGGGGTAATCCCAGCCGCGCCGGTCGAACTCGGCCTGCAAGATTTCATGTGCGTGTTGCATCGCGCGCAGACTGGTGAACAGCAAAAAGGCGCGACCTTGACTGGCTTCCAGCATAGGGATGGCTGCCTGAACGACTGCATCGGTATAACCTTCACTGTTCGGTTCCGGCAGGCCGCTCGGGACATATAGCAAGGCCTGCTTTTCGTAATCGAACGGACTGTCCCAGCAGGCGGTTTTTGCGTTGAGCAAGCCCATCTCGCTCTGATAGTGAGAGAAATCCTGTTTTACCGCCAGCGTCGCGGAGGTAAATATCCATGCGCGGGTATGGCCGCCGATCTGCTTCTCGAAGATTTCCGCGATGGATAACGGTGTGGCGTTCAGCTGCAGCGAGTGGTGAAATATCTCCAGCCAGCGCACCATGTCATCGGCCTTGTCATCCTGCCAGTTTTTCAATTGCTGCGCGTAAGCCTGTGCGCGTTGCCAGCAATTTTCCAGTCCTTCGCTGCGTTCGGCCTGTTTCTCCAGCAGGCTGCCAAGCTGTGTCAGTTTCTCGCACAGTGTCTTCAGCGCCGGTGCAAAATCCTTGAAGCTCTCGGTGGCAATGGCGGCCATCCGGCCTTCTTTTTTGAACACCAGTCGCAAGTCGCGTGCGGCCTTGTCCAGTTCGTCGCATGCCTTGGGGAGCGGCGCAAAATCCTTGGCGGAGGTCAGCGCTTCGATGCGTGTATCCTGAGCCAGATCAAGCAGCAATGAGGTGGACAGATTCTCGCCGAAGAACAGGCTGGCAGTTTCCGGCAGTTGGTGCGCCTCGTCGAAGATCACCGTGTTGCAGGCGGGCAGCAGTTCCGCCACGCCTTCATCGCGCAGCATTACATCGGCGAAAAACAGATGGTGGTTGACTACCACGATGTCAGCCTTCATCGCTTCGGTGCGTGCGTGCAGGACGAAGCACTCCTTGTGGTTCGGGCATTCCTGCCCCAGACAGTTGTCGCGCGTCGAAGTCACTTGCAGCCAGATCGGCGCGTTTTCCGGTACATCGGCGATGCCGCTCTTGTCGCCGGAGCTGCTTACCTTGGCATATTTTTTAATCTTGCCCAGATGTTTTATGTCTTCACGCGTGGCGAAACGACCGTCGCTCGCAGTGCGTTCCAGATGGTAGTGACACACATAGTTGGCGCGCCCCTTGAGTAAGGCGATGGAAACAGGGGCTTTCAAGGCATCCCGCACCATGGGCAGATCCTTCTGAAACAACTGATCCTGAAGGTTTTTAGTGCCGGTGGAGATGATCACCTTGCCGCCGCCCAGCAAGGCGGGCACCAGATAGGCGAAGGTCTTGCCCGTTCCTGTTCCCGCTTCCGCCACCAGAATCGCATTGTTTTTGATTGCCTCGGCCACGGCCAGCGCCATTTCCCGCTGCTGCGTGCGCGGACGGAACGATGTCACCTCGGTGGCAAGCGGGCTTAGTTCGGAGAAAAAACGGGCGACTTCGGTGGACATGGCGGGGAAGGAAAAAATTCACAGGCGCGATGGTATCCGAAACTGGCTTGCAGGGCGATTGTGCGTTATCGTGTGAGCCCTTCCTGGAGAGTGTATGGCTAAGGCAAAAACGATTTATTCCTGTACCGAGTGTGGCGGGCAGACGGCGAAATGGCAGGGGCAGTGTCCGCATTGCATGGAGTGGAACACGCTGATCGAATCGGTCGCAGAGGTCGCGGTCAAGGGCGCCAACCGCTTCAGTGCGCTGGCGGCCAGCGGCAAGGTACAAATGCTCTCTGACGTGGCGGCGGAGGAAATGCCGCGCATTCCGACGGGCATCAACGAATTTGACAGGGTGCTGGGTGGCGGACTGGTGTCGGGTGCGGTGGTGCTGATCGGCGGTGATCCGGGTATCGGCAAGTCCACGCTGCTGCTGCAAGTGCTGGCGCACCTGTCCACGCATCAAAACACCTTGTATGTCAGCGGCGAAGAATCGGCGCAGCAGATTGCACTGCGCGCCAAACGCCTGTCGCTGGATGCGCGCAGTCTGCGGTTGTTGCCTGAAATTCAGCTGGAAAAAATACAGGCGACCATCGCCAGCGATAAACCTGACGTGGTGGTGATCGATTCCATCCAGACGGTATATTCCGAACAGCTCACCTCCGCGCCCGGTTCGGTGGCGCAGGTGCGCGAATGCGCCGCGCAACTGACGCGCATCGCCAAGAGTCAGAACATCACCATCATACTGGTCGGTCATGTCACCAAGGAAGGCGCGCTGGCGGGCCCGCGCGTGCTGGAACACATCGTTGATACGGTGTTGTATTTCGAGGGTGATACCCATTCCAGCTTTCGTCTGATCCGTGCATTCAAGAACCGCTTCGGCGCGGTGAATGAACTGGGCGTATTCGCGATGACCGAGAAAGGTCTGCGCGAAGTAAGCAATCCTTCTGCGATGTTTTTGTCACAGCACGGGTCGCAGGTTGCCGGGTCCTGCGTGATGGTGACGCAGGAAGGCACACGTCCGTTGCTGGTGGAGATTCAGGCCTTGCTCGATGAGGCGCACTCGCCCAATGTGAAGCGCCTGTCGCTGGGGCTGGAACAGAACCGGCTGGCGATGTTGCTCGCCGTGCTGCACCGCCATGCGGGCATCGCCTGTTTTGATCAGGATGTATTCATCAATGCGGTGGGCGGGGTGAAGATCACCGAGCCGGGTGCCGACCTGGCGGTAATACTGGCGATGGTGTCCAGTCTGCGCAACAAGCCTTTGCCGGAAAAGCTGGTGGTGTTTGGTGAAGTGGGGCTGGCGGGCGAGGTGCGCCCGGTACAGCGCGGTCAGGAGCGCTTGCGCGAGGCGGCCAAACTGGGATTTACCTCGGCTATCATCCCCAAAGCCAACGCACCCAAACACCCGATAGACGGGATGGAAATCATCGCGGTGGAACGGGTGGAGCAGGCGGTAGAACGGATGCGCTGATCTGGAGTGCGGAAAACTTTTGCCCCGGCACCGGTGCAGCGGCACGACCCCGAGTTACGACGGTTATCCTGTTTTTCTGCGAAGATTCGGGGCTAATCGTTGTGCGATTTGCCGTCCCGCGTTAGAGTAAGGCACAGTCGCAATGGATAATTGAGGAGAGAGCTGATGATGTTGTTAACCATGCTGGCCGCACTGATCGTATTTACCCTGCTCGCGTTCTTTCGTGCGACGGTGACCAGTTGGGTGTTGGCGATTATGGTTATCGTGCCTGTGCTGGCGATACAGGCGCGTCTTTCAGAGACCGCCCTGCAAGTGGTTTATTTTCTGTTGTTCGCCGTCATTGTCGTGTTTGGTGTTCCCTTTTTGCGTCGCACCATCGTCAGTGCGGCTGCCCTCAAACTGTTCCGCAAAATCATGCCGCCCATTTCCGCTACCGAACAGGAGGCCATCAACGCGGGTACGGTGTGGTGGGATGGTGATTTGTTCAGCGGTCATCCCGACTGGGATAAGTTGCTGGCCTACCCTGTGTGCGCGCTGAGTGTGGCGGAACAGGCGTTCCTCGATAACGAGGTCGAGCAGCTCTGCGCAATGCTGGATGACTGGGATATTACGCACAAGCGCGCCGATTTGCCGCCGGAAGTCTGGCAGTTTCTCAAGGACCAGGGATTCTTCGGCATGATTATCCCCAAGACGTACGGCGGCCTGGCGTTTTCTGCACAGGCGCATTCCGCCGTAATCAGCAAGATTGCCTCACGCAGCGGTACGGCGGCGGTGACGGTGATGGTGCCCAATTCGCTGGGGCCTGCCGAGTTGTTGCTGCACTACGGCACGGATGAGCAAAAGGGAAAATATCTGCGTCGCCTGG
>JAUSLX010000160.1 GCA_030645775.1 Gallionella sp.
ACTTAGTGAACGGCAAACCGGTCTTTTCGAAGAAACGCGGCCAGCCTATGCGCTCGATCCAATCAGCAATACGCTCCCAGGGACGCGCATCTGCCTTGTAAACGGTGAGAATATTCTTAACCGCTGCACTCACTTCCGGCCAGCGTGGTGCGTTATTTGGCAATCCGGAAGCCACCATCTTCATGAACGTTGGCTTGCCGCGCGCATTGGAATTCTTGCCGCCAACCCAGATCGCCAGCTTGGAAAATTCAGGATCATTGATCTGCATCGGTGGGCAGGGAGGATAACAAGCACCGCAGCACATACATTTAGATTCATCAATTTCCAGCGAAGGCTTGCCGTTAACCATGGCAGGGCGAATCGCCGCAACCGGGCAACGCGCTACGACCGTAGGACGCTCGCAAACATTGGCAACCAATTCATGGTTGATGACAGGCGGCTTGGTGTGCTGCACGATGATGGCAATATCAGCCTGACCGCCACAGTTGATCTCACAGCAAGAAGTTGACAGATGCACACGGTTAGGCATCTCTTCACGCCTGAACTCGTCGTACAACTCGTCCATCAGCGCTTTAACCACGCCCGATGCATCGGTACCCGGAATATCGCAATGCAACCATCCCTGCGTATGTGCAATCATGGTCACGGAATTGCCGGTACCCCCTACCGGGAAACCATTGCTTTCCAGCTCTGCGATCAGCGGTGCCACTTTGCTTTCTTCTGAAACCATAAACTCGATATTGGAGCGTATGGTGAAACGCACGCGGCTTTCTGCAAAGTCATCCGCAATCTTGCACAGCTTACGGATGGTATGTACATCCATCTGACGCGCCGTTCCCGCGCGCACCGTCCAGATTTCATCACCACCGTGTGCCACATGATGCAAAACACCCGGGCGTGGACGATCATGGTATTTCCAATCGCCGTAATTTTTAACCATCAGCGGGTGCAGATACTGCGTATTTTCCGGGACGCCGGTTTCTTTTGGCTTGCGTTTTGCAGCCGGCTTTTCAGCTCGAACAGCTTGATTCATTCTATTTCTCCTCAGGCAGCTTGTTTTTTAGCGTTGATCTTAGCAACTTCTTCGTCCCAGCCGTCGGTACGGACATAAGGGTTCATACGCGGCGAGTTAACCATGGATGGGTCAACATCAATTTCCATCGCATCCAGGAAATTGGTCAAACCGATACGTTCAATCATTTCACCGGTACGCTCATGCTCCAGCGCATTTTCGGCAAAGAAATCGATGGTGCGCTGACCGAAATCAACCAGCTTCTCAATCGCTTCATCGGAATCCAGTTTGATAAACGGAATCACTACCGTACCCATCAAGCCGCCGATTTTCAAATGACTCTTACCGCCTACCAGCACCGTTGCGCCTTTGTCCACGCCCGTTGCCAAAGCACCTGTCATGACATTGATGCAGTGCATACAGCGCACGCAGTCCTGATTGTTGATTTCAATACCATGCGTGTCGCTGACCGCCACGCTGGTGATGTGCTCGCCAGCCTTGATCTTGCCGATTTCCTTAACCTGGAAGGTTTTGGTCGGACAACGCGCCACTACGTCATTAACCAGCTCATCCATGCCGTGTTTGACAAACCACTTTCTGGCCAGGGCTTCATCGGTGCGCATATTGTCGCGCCATGTACCAATAACCGCCATGTCTGCACGCTGCACAGAATTCATGCAGTCATTAGGACAACCGGAGAATTTGAACTTAAATTTATATGGAAGCGATGGACGATGTATGTCGTCCAGGAAAGTATTCAGCACGGCACGGTGTGTCTTCGCTTCGTCGTAGCAGGACTGCTCGCAACGCGCTGCGCCCACGCAGGACATGGAGGTGCGTACGGCAGGACCCGCACCACCCATATCGAAACCCAGTTCGTTGATTTCATCAAACGCTTTTTGCACGTTATCCGTTGTCGCACCCTGGAACATGATGTCGCCGGATTGCCCGTGAAAAGCGATCAAACCTGAACCATGATTCTCCCAGAGGTCACAGAATTTACGCAGAATGTCGGTATCGTAGTGCATGCCAGGTGGAGGCATGATGCGCAGGGTATGAAACTCAGCCGCATCCTTGAACTTGGGCGTACCGTCCTCGTTCTTCAACTCGGTAAAGCGTGGAATAACACCGCCGCCGTAGCCGAACACACCAACCGTACCACCCTTCCAGTAGCCCTTCTTGGTTTCATACGATGTTTCCAGCTGACCCAGCAGATCAACAACGTAATCTTTATCCTTAGCCAGATCTTTAAGACCTGTTACAAAGCTGGGCCACGGGCCGGACTCGAGTTGATCGAGATTGGGAGTGTCATGCATCTTCTTTGCCATAATTTTTCCTTTCAGTCAGCGCGCTGAGTACTTCAAGCCGACAATTTAGTTTCAATAACCCAATATGCAAATAGGGAGTGATTCAACTGATTGATCTGTTTGCGGTTAATACTACCCATCCTTAACTACGAATAACTACTAAGCTGCATCTTCAATTATTTGCCAGTCAGCATAGTACGACTTCACCATGTTGCAAACTATTACCCGTAGCGGCTATTTTTTATAACCCCAACGGGTAACACGCTTCCGTCCACAAGCAGTATTTCAAAAGCGTTGCGATTCGATATACTCGCGGCTCAAGGAAATTTTACTGAAAGTCATCATGGCACAAATTAAAGAACTGGTAAAATTTAAAATCCCTCTCGGAAATCAAGAAGTTGAATTGCAGCAAATCGACCATGTCGAGGGTGGCATGAGTCTTATGCGCATCCGCATCCGCGAGGCCAAACGCTTCACCATATTTGACATCGACCCCGACACGGCAAGACTATGGGCGCGCACCATGAATGAGTGGGCGGACACGCAGAATTCCTCTCCCCATGAGTGAATCCATACCTGAAATGATCGATGCCGTATTCGATATCAGTTGCGATCTGGTTCCTGCAAGCTATCCATTTGCGCTGTGGAATGCATTGCTGCCGCATATGCCGGCACTTGACAAGGAGGCTTGCGTCGGCGTAGTACCGTTACGCACCGCAAGCAGCGAAGCAGGAATGCTGCTGCCCAAACGTTCCAAGCTGGTGCTGCGATTGACGGAATCACTTGCTGCCGATTTTTCCTGCCTCTCCGGCCAGTCACTGGATATCGGGGGGCACACACTGCAACTTGGCAGCGGCAAATTGCGCAAAATACAGGCTTATCCTACACTGCATGCGCATCTCGTGATTGGCGTCGATGATGAAGTAAAGTTTCTTGCAGAGGTAACTGAACAGCTGAGCGAACTTGGCATCACCGGAAAACTTCTTTGCGGCATGCGCAACACCTTACTGGCACCGGATCGGGTGATACAGGGTTACAGCCTGGTGATCCATGATCTCAAACCAGATGCTTCGTTACTTCTGCAATATGCAGGTTTAGGCGCCGACCGCCGTTTTGGCTGCGGCATTTTTGTACCCTACAAGGTCATCACAGATCTGGACTGATGACCGCGTGGGTTTTTCATTAAATTGGAGAAAAAGATGGGATACATAGTTGCAGGAAACGAACTTGAAGTAGACGCTGATGGTTATGTGCTGGAAGCCGATTTTAGCGATGAGGTGGTCGAAGTTATTGCTGCCGCCGAAGGCATCGAACTGACCCCCAAACATTGGGAAATCATCAATTTTATGCGCGAGCAATACCGCGAGCATGGTGCTACGCCGAATTTCCGCAACATGCTCAAAGCCGTCAACGAATTCTGGCCGGAAGCGGACAGCAAGGCATTGTATGATTTGTTCCCTATCGGACCGGCCAAGCAGGCATGCAAGGTTGCCGGCCTGCCGCAACCATTGGGCAAGGGCGGCTACTAAGTAGTTGACCGGCGGCGATCCTTAGAAAATTATCAGGACACTTGAATTATGACTCATCAAAATTTGCACACCAATGTCAAACTGGATATGCGCGGACTGAGCTGCCCGGCACCGCTGCTGGGAGCCAAACGCATCATCAATGATCTGGAAAACGAACAAATCCTTTTACTGTTGTCTGACTGTCCCGGTACCGGGGATGATCTTTTCGCCTGGGCGGAACAGACCAACAATCAGATACTGAAGACCGAAGCCATAGCGGATGGCGGTACGGCCTACTACGTCAGAAAAGGCACAGGAGAATCGGTTAAAGCGAACGTCATTCTGGATATTCGCGATGTCGCCTGCCCGGGCCCAATCGTCGAGGCCAAAAAATTGCTTAATGGCATGAAATCCGGCGAGGTGCTCAAACTTGTCAGCAATTGCCCGGGGATACATTCCGACATTATTGGCTGGGCGAGTGCGACCGGAGTGAAAATCGTCGATACCTCCGAAATAGCTGCGGATGAATATGCCTTTTTTCTGGAAAAAGGGTAAACCTGCATGCGCATCAAGAGCCACTGGTTCAAGGCAGGACGCCAGCACACCCCGGAAGAACTTGCCGGGGCTGTGTCTTTTACTGTTTCACGGATCGCCGATAACGCACTGAAAAACACGCGCCAGGCAAAATTTGAAGTGGCTATCGGACCACAATATTTTGCCTTCCTCGCCGAATTTACGGTATTTCTGATCCAGGTTGCCGACCGCATCGCTTACCAACAGCTCTCCGCAGAAGATCGCCACACGTTTACCAGCACCCTGGTGAACCGTGTGGGCGACACCTATGCCGAAAACCAGAGTCGCCTGCAGGGCGGTGAACTGAGTGCATGCAAACAACGCTTCGTCGATCAGGTCAACCAGCGTGCAGGGGAATATGCCGACTTCGACTACGGCGCAGATGGCCCGTCTTTCCATTTCAGCCGCTATCTCGGTTTTTGCATGGAACAGGTGATGGATAAACAGGACAGCTTCTGGATTATCGACCAGATGATGAGCATAGAAGCACCGAAAGCCGTGGAAATGACCGAGAAAACCATGCGTGACCTGTTCGAGAGCGAACCGCGACAGCCGGTCAGCAGCGAATAACATGGCGAACCCATTCGACCTGAACGACACGGTAAGTTATCAGGTTTGGCGCGAGCAGAAACTTGAGCAAGCCGTTACCGATTCCGGTGAGTTGATTGTCGAAATCGCTGACCCCGACGCACTGACTGCCGCAGAGCACGCCGCACTGAGCTCTCGAATCCGGTGCAGCAACATGGTGGTTTATGCCAGCGCTGCGCCCATGGATGAATCCGTGCTGCAACGCTTCGGTGCGCAATTCGGCTTGCTGCGTCTGGATGCCAACTGGCTGGCTGGAGAACAGGGCATTACGCGTATCACCGTAAGCCGGGAAGATAATCAGCGGCATGCTTATATCCCCTACACCGACCGTGCGATCAAATGGCATACCGATGGCTATTACAATCTCCCGGAAAGACAGATACGAGGTATGGTGCTGCATTGCGCGCAGAGCGCCGGGATCGGCGGCGAAAATCGCGTGATGGATCACGAAATCGCTTATTTGATGTTGCGCGACGCGAATGCCGATTACATACACGCGCTCTCTGCTCCCGATGCCATGACCATCCCGGCGCGCATAGATGAATTCGACGGCGTGCGCGCTGCCCAGTCCGGGCCGGTGTTTTCACAAGATAACGCGGGGAATCTGCATATGCGCTACACCGCGCGTACCCGCAGCATCGAATGGAAACAGGACGCAACCACGCTGGCTGCGGTCGCACTGCTGGAACGCCTGCTCGCCACGGAATCGCAGCACATTCATCAGTTGAAGCTGGAAAGTGGCATGGGGCTATTGTGCAACAACGTACTGCATGACCGCAGCGCCTTCACCGACGATCAGAACAGCCCCCGTTTGCTGTATCGCGCGCGCTATCTGGATCGCTTGTCTTGCACTTGAAATACCCTTGATGTTTCACCGACCAATGCCGATATGGTTGATCCTTAAAGCAGCAGTTCTTTAGTTGTTTGCACGCACACGAAAGATACTTATGTCCAGACTGTTGTTAATAATGTTCGCCCTGCTCCCTGGCCTGGCCTTGGGTTCTGCGCTATCGGTTGAAAAAATTGCACCGGGTATTTATGTACATCACGGTGAACACAAGGACATCGATGCAGACTACGGCGGTGATATTTGCAACATCAGCTTCGTGATAGGAAGCAAGGGCGTCGCCGTCATCGACACGGGCGGCTCCCCCGTTATCGGTGCACGATTACGACAGGCGATACGAAAAGTTACCACACTGCCCATCCTGTACGTCATCAATACGCATGTACACCCCGATCATGCGCTGGGCAATGCGGCATTCAAACAGGATAATCCTGTCTTTGTCGGGCACAGCAAACTGAGTGAAGCCATGGCGCAACGTAGCGGGATTTATCTACAAAATCAGCGCGTATGGGTAGGCGCTGATGCGGCGGGGACTGAACTCATCCCACCCACATTAGCGGTCAGCACCACGCACGACATTGACCTGGGTGGACGCACGCTGAGTTTAACGGCCTATCCGGTCGCACACAGCCCTTCCGACCTCACCCTGTTCGATACTGCGACCCGCACGTTGTGGACCGGAGATTTGTTATTCATTGAGCGCACACCCTCTGTAGATGGCGATTTGCTCTCCTGGCTGCAAGTCATAGCGCAATTACGCGAGATCAAGACCGAACGCACGGTTCCCGGTCATGGCGCAGTCACGAGCAACGGACGAGCCGCATTGGATGCTGAGGAACGCTATCTTTCAACCCTGCTGAGCGATGTACGCAGCGCCATCAAACAAGGCCACAGCATGGAACAAACCATAGCAACGGCCGCCCAGTCAGAACAGGGGAAATGGGTATTGTTCAACACGACCAACCGACGCAATGTCGCCCGCATTTTCCCGATGCTGGAATGGGAATAGTGGCTTAAAAGCTTTTTCCCACGAACATTTAAATCTCTTCGGGTAATTCTCCGCCGCTTGCGGCGTGGCGTTTTTCGTAGGGTGGAATAAGCGCGTAGCGCGATTCCACCGAAACAGGCGGTGGATACACGCCTTCTGCGTTTTATCCACCCTACCAGATACCCGCTGCGGTGTTGGATTTTTTACGGACAACTGTTCTCTCAGAGCTTATCCTAAGCCGGACAAGCCGGAATCAAACTTGTAGGTCGGGATTTATCCCGACGTTTTTGCTAAAAAAGTAATTGTCCGCATCAATGATTGCAAGCGCTTAGCAAGAATTGATGCGGATTGAACTGGTCGCGGCTTTAAGGTTTACGCAGCTGACTTAAAGATCGCCCTTGCTTGCGGCCAGCATCATGTCCTTCATGGCTGCCATCACGCGTTCGGCCTGCTTGCGCGTATCGGCGGGCATCGCTTTTATCAGGGCAAGATCCATCATCATCGAGATGACCCAGCGTTTACCGTTGGCATCTTCCAGCAAGGCTATCCGGCACGGCATGAAAGCAATCATCATGGGATCGGCTGTCAGCATCTTGTGGGCGGTCAGGCCGTCAAAGAAATTAAAAATTTCAATGCGATTGGCCGGCTTCCCGGTCAACGCATCAATCTCCTTGTAGAGCTGATTGACACCGACAAA
>JAUSLX010000167.1 GCA_030645775.1 Gallionella sp.
TGGCTGGGTCTGGCTGCTTTGGCGACCTGGCTGGTGATCGCGCTGGTATTTCGTCTGTCGTCGCTTGCCGCTCTGATGGCGGCTGCCGGTGCACCGATCTATGCGATGGTGCTGGGCTTGCCAAGTGTATGGGTGCTGGCGACCGCCATCATGTCCATGCTGCTGATCTGGCGGCACAAGTGCAATATTCAGAATTTGATGACTGGCAAGGAAAGCAGGATAGGCAAAAAGTCCGTTTAGCGGCTCAGCTTGCGGTAGCCATTCAGGTTTTCGGATTCGGCTTGATAATTCTGCGGGGCTGGCGAAGTTGAATATTATTGTATGATAATACTCAGCATTAACCGTTGGAGAAATCATGCGCCCGGCACAACTTCAAGCTGTACTTGACCTCGAATTCATGAGCGCCCGCGAAGGGCAACATACCCCAGTCATGCTTTGGGGGCCGCCTGGCGTGGGAAAATCCCAGATCATCGCTCAGGTCGCAACCCGTCACGCTGTACCCATGATCGATATACGCCTGTCGCAAATGGAGCCATCCGATTTGCGCGGCATTCCCTTCAGAATCGACAATCGGGTTGAATGGGCTGTGCCGTCCATGTTGCCGGACATCGAGCGCCATGGCCCGGAAGGCGTTCTGTTTCTGGACGAAATTACCTCCGCTCCGCCCAGTGTTTCGGCCGCTGCCTATCAATTGATACTTGATCGCCGTCTGGGTGCGTATGAAGTCCCGGCAGGCTGGGCGATCTTTGCTGCCGGCAATCGTCAGGGTGATCGGGGGGTGACTTACACCATGCCGGCGCCTTTGGCGAACCGCTTTTCACATTTCGAAATTGAGGCCAACCTGGATGACTGGGTGAGTTGGGCCTATGGCAACGGTATTGATGAACGGCTGATTGGCTTTTTGCGCTTTCGTCCGGAGCGCCTGTTTGATTTTGATCCTGCGCATAATCCTGTCGCTTTCCCCAGCCCGCGCTCATGGGAGTTCGCACACCGCGCGTTACAGAAGTTCGGTGATACGCCGGAATTGCTGCTGGCCACGTTGCAGGCGTGTGTCGGACCGGCGGCCGGGCTGGAACTCAATGCCTTCGTTGAAAATCTTGACCGTATGCCGGATCTGGATGCCATCCTGCGGGGCGAGCTGGTGGAAGTGCCGCGCGAAGTGGATCTGCAATATGCCGTGGCCTCGGCGCTGGTCGGGCGCGCAGCGCGGGCCAAGGGTCGCAGTGATGCGCGTGAAATTCACGGGCATATTCTGGATTACGCCAGCCGCTTTCCGCTACGCGAAATGGGGGCCATGCTGGTGTCCGACATGCATCGCGCCATCGGACAGCAATTATTTGCCGTGCCGCAGTTTTCCACCTGGGCGAATGCGGTGGCGGATGTCATGCTTTATCAGCGTTAGGGTATGGACCTTCACGACATAGAAAGCAAGCTGGCGGCGGCCCGTACCCGATTGATTCTGGACAAACCGTTTCTGGGAGCACTCGCCTTGCGTCTGCCGATGATTGCGGCTGATCCGGCATGGTGTCAGGCCACCAGCACCGATGCGCGCAGTTTTTATTACAATCCGGCTTACATTGATGCCTTGAGTATGGAGCAGGCGCAGTTTGTGCTGGCCAATCAGGCTCTGCATTGTGCGCTCTCGCATTTTTCGCGCCGGCAGCATCGCAACCGGTTCCGTTGGGATATTGCCTGTGATCACGCTATTAATCCGCTTCTGGTCAAGGACGGGCTCAGGCCTCCTCCGGGCACACTGGTGCTGGAATGTTTTGAAGGCATGACAGCGGAGGAGATTTATCCGTGCATCGAAGAAAACAACAGCGACGAGCCAGAGGAACAGCCGCGCCACGAGGGCGATGGACGCGGTGATACGCAACAGGAGGCGCAAGGTCAAAAGCCGGATGATGCAGAAAATGACGATGCCAAAGGTGCGCCTCGGCCGCAGCCACTGAGCGCCAGTGAGCAGGAAGCGCTGTCTGCACAATGGCAACAGCGTCTTGCCGGTGCAGCGCAGCAGGCGCAACAGGCGGGAAAGCTGGGTGGCATTCTGGGTCGCATGGTCGGTGAGCTGATGCAGCCCAAGTTACCCTGGCGCCTGCTGCTCGCCCGTTACATGACGCAGTACGCGCGCGATGATTACAGCTATATGCGTCCATCCAGACGTGAAGGTTCCATGATATTGCCTTCATTGAGGAGTGCTCAGGCCGATATTTTGGTGGTGCTCGATACCAGCGGCTCGATCCTGGAGCAGGAAATCGATGAATTCATGAGCGAAATCAATGCAATAAAAGGGCAGCTGCGCGCGCGTATTGTGCTTCATGCCTGTGACACTGCGCTGGATGCAGGCGGGCCTTGGCTGTTTGAACCGTGGGACGAATTCAGATTACCCAAAGCTATTCAGGGTGGCGGCGGCACCGATTTCAGGCCGGTTTTCGAATGGGTTGCGCGTCAGGGGCGCGAGCCTGATTTGTTGCTGTATTTTACCGACGCCTTAGGGGATTTCCCGCCGTTTGAGCCCGCTTTTCCTGTACTCTGGCTGATAAAGGGACGTGCGCCTGTACCCTGGGGGCAGCGTATACAATTGAATTAAGGGTAGATATGTCGGAATTGGCAGCGGAAGATGAATTGCGCCTCAATGTAATGATGGCTGGTGAGGTTCAGGCCGTACGTATCGATGAAGCCGCCATGGTTGTTCACGGCTTGTCATCGCGTGGCGAGGCGGTTATCAAGCTGCATCCGACCGGGCGCCCCGAGCAGTATTTGCGTCAAGTGCGCGAGATGCTGGCCGGCAACGCTACAGGCTCTCCGGGCGGCTATCCTGTCTACTTGCATAGCTGGACGCGTATGGGACAGGCGCGCGACAAGGGGCTCGATTGCCTTTTGCTGCTCGGGGAAAACGAAGCAGTGGTGTCGGTGGCTTATTCAAATGGCTTGACTGACGAACTGGCGCGACGTGCGTGGTGGGCCATGCCGGTGGCAGACAATGCGCGCCGTATGCTGGAGCGTGAGTGCGTGGTTAAGGGAAAAATGGGTAAAGTGCTGGCCGAATACCTCATCGAGTACCTACCGTTCGAAAATAACCCGCATACGATCATCGATACGGTTCGGCTCGTGTTGCAACCGGGGCTGGTTGATGCGGAGGTGCGCAAAAAGCTGTGGAACAGGGGCGCTATCGATAATGCCTGCCATGTCGGCTTTCTCGAAACTATGCCGGATGATTTGCCGATAGCTGTTTCATCACGAGAGGACTGGCATGCGCTGAGTGTGAAACTGGCGGCCATGGGGAATCATCCGTATGCGTTACAACTTGAACGCAGTCTTTCGGCCAGGGGGCAGGCATTTCTTCAGACCAGTGTAGCGATGCTGCGCTACCCGGCAGACAGGGATGTGGTGAATAAGCTGCTCAATGCGCTGGCCGCCTATTTCTCCTCGCTCTTGCACACAAACTCCTGCGGCGATGCATCGGTAAAGGTGATTCTTGCAGGCGCGGATGCGCTTTGTCGGGATCCGGCGTCAGCGGCAGGGCAATTTCTGGCGCAATTCCCGGAATATGCATCGGAAATACGTGCGATGCAGGCTTTGTCCTGCATGAACAGCGATGTGGCTGCACCTGTTTTGTCACGCAGTACAGCCAGCGGCACGCTGATGCGGCAGAAGCTTGAGCCGATTACGACGCCTATACTGCAGCAAATTGCAGTCTTACGCGGGCAAGTATTCAGTGCCTCCGAACCGCGCCGCCGCCCGCGCACATAAAATCAGGTTGCGGGTTTCAGGAAGTTATTTCTTGCAAGTTCCAGCGCGGTTTGACGTTAAAGCGATATTCTTTCAGGCCTTGCTGCTGCGCGAGGCGTAATGCGCCGGCGAAGGCGATCATCGCGCCGTTGTCGGTGCAAAATTCCAGATCGGGATAAAACACGCGGCCTCCGCGCCGGCTGATGTCATCGCTCAAACGACTGCGCAACAATTGGTTTGCGCCTACGCCGCCTGCTACCACCAATTGCGTCAGTCCGGTCTGCGCCAGTGCCGCACGCGCTTTGTGCGCCAGCACATCAATAATGGCTTCCTGTGTCGCATAGGCAATGTCAGCGCGGGTTTGTTCGATAATTTGAAATTCGCGTAGCGATTCGCTTGCCCTCTCGCCCGCTTGCGGGATAACCAGTGACTTGGCTGCGGTTGTTTGCAGCCTAGTCGAATGGCTAGTTGTTTCATCTAGAGGGTTGGGGTGAGGGAAACAAGTTTGCTGTCTGACCAGCGTCAGCACCGCCGTCTTCAATCCGCTGAAACTGAAATCCAGATTGCCGCTGTGCAACATCGGGCGGGGTAATTTGTAGCGCCCGGGGCGACCCAGCGCAGCGAGCCTGGCAAGCGCAGGGCCGCCCGGATAACCCAGCCCCAGCAGTTTTGCGCTCTTGTCGAAGGCCTCGCCTGCTGCATCATCCACTGTTTCACCCAGCAGTTCATATTGCCCCACGCCATCCACGCGCATCAGTTGCGTGTGGCCACCCGATACCAAAAGTGCGACGAAGGGGAATTCGGGCGCGGGGTTGGACAACAGCGGTGAGAGCAGATGACCTTCCAGATGATGGATGCCGAGGGTGGGTATGTCGAGCGCATAGGCGAGAGCATTGGCGACGCTGGCGCCGACCAGCAGCGCCCCGCCCAGACCCGGGCCCTGGGTGTAGGCAATCGCATCAAGTTGTTCCAGAGATACGTTCGCTTCCTGCATCACCTGGCGCACCAGCGGGATGACGCGCTGCACGTGGTCGCGGGAAGCGAGTTCGGGAACGACACCGCCGTATTCGCCGTGCATGGCAATCTGGGTGTGCAGTGCGTGCGACAGTAATCCGCGCCCCATTTGATAGAGCGCGATGCCTGTTTCATCGCAAGAAGATTCAATTCCAAGTGTAATCAAAGACATTGTGTACTTTCAGATCAGGCAGCATTGTAAAGAGAAAAGTGACCAAATGGACTGCCTGTAAATAATTACAGGAATATTTCAAAAAAGAGTTGACGGCAGAGTTTGAGTCTCTATAATGCGCACCTCTTCGCTGCCAAGCAAACAGCTGGCGCGACTGCTCTTTAAAAAACTAATTAAACAATCGACGAGTGTAGGTGCTTGGTTTTCGGGAAGTTTTCCGGTCTTAGGACACGGAAAGCGACTTTAAAATATAGTAGTACTTACACGAAGTTGAAAAAAATCATGTCAATGATTTTCTTTGAGTAAGATCGGTTCTGCAGAGAACCAAAACAGGTATTGAACTTAAGAGTTTGATCCTGGCTCAGATTGAACGCTGGCGGTATGCTTTACACATGCAAGTCGAACGGGCTTGGGGGCTTGCTCCCGAGTTAGTGGCGAACGGGTGAGTAATATATCGGAACATATCCGGAAGTGGGGGATAACGTAGCGAAAGTTACGCTAATACCGCATATGCCCTGAGGGGGAAAGGGGGGGATTCGTAAGA
>JAUSLX010000175.1 GCA_030645775.1 Gallionella sp.
ATCAGAACGGCTGCAACTCGATGCAAACGTAGGTCGGGCTTCAGCCCGACATGTCGGGTTAAAACCCGACCTACAGTAATTGTTTTCATTTTGAAATCTCCTCAGGCTCGACATGGCTGCGCGCATGTCCGGGGAAAATGCGCCGCACCACCACGAAGAACACCGGCACCAGAAACACCGCCAGCAGGGTGGCCGCGACCATGCCGCCCATCACGCCCGTGCCTATTGCATGGCGGCTTTGCGCGCCTGCGCCACTGGAAATCGCCAGCGGCAATACACCGACGATAAAGGCGATGGAAGTCATCAGAATCGGCCTGAAGCGTAATCGGCAGGCTTCCAGCGTAGCGTCCATCAGACTCATGCCATCATCCTGCAACTTGCGCGCAAACTCGATGATCAAAATGGCGTTCTTGGACGACAGGCCGATGATGGCGATCAGGCCGACCTTGAAGTACACGTCGTTAGGCAGTTCGCGCAGGGTCACCGCCAGCACTGCGCCGAAGATACCCAGCGGCACCACCAGCAACACCGCAAACGGGATGGACCAGCTCTCATACAACGCCGCCAGACACAGAAACACCACGAACAGCGAAAGCCCGAACAGCAATGGCGCCTGCGCACCGGACTGGCGCTCTTCGAACGAAGTACCCGACCACTCGAAACCAATGCCGGGAGGTAATTTCGTCGCAATATCTTCCATCACCGCCACCGCGTCGCCGCTACTGCGGCCCGGCGCCGAACTGCCGGAGATTTTCATCGCGGGCAAACCGTTGAAGCGATCCAGTTTGGGCGCGCCCACCACCCAGCGCGGCGTAGCCAGTTCGGACAGCGGCACCATATTGCCTTGCTTGTTACGTATCGACAGCTTCATGATGTCATCAGGCGTCCGACGTATGTCGGCTTCCGCCTGCATCTGCACACGCAAAATACGTCCCTGACGTTCGAAATCATTGATGTAGGCCACGCCCAGCGTGGATTGCAGCGTCTCATTCAGATCAGCGATGGACACGCCCAGCGTCTCCGCCTTCAGCCTGTCTATATCAAGCAACAACTGCGGCCCGGCCTCCTGCCCTTCGGGACGGACCCCCGCCAGCAGCGGGTTTTGCGAGGCCATGCCCAGCACCCTGTTGCGCGCTTCCAGCAACTTCTCGCGCCCTACCCCGCCCCTGTCCTGCAGACGGAAATCGAAACCGCCGACAGCCGCCAGCTCGGGTATCGGCGGCGGGTTGATCGCAAAGATCATTGCCTGCTTGATCTGGAAGAACGCCATATTAGCCTTGCGCACCAGCGCGGTGGACGAGCTGCCCTCGGCAGTTCGCTCATCCCAGCCCTTGAGACGCACAAACGCGATGGCCATATTCTGCCCTCGCCCAAAGAACGAAAAGCCCGCCACACCGACCACATGCTCGACTTCTGTTTGTGCCAGATAATACTGCTCGACCTGGCCCAGCACTTCCAGCGTGCGCTCCTTGCTCGCCCCGGACGGCAGCTGAATGACATTGATGAAATAGCCCTGATCTTCTTCTGGCAGAAAACTGCCGGGCAATTTGCTGAACATCCAGCCCATAGCCATAAAGATCACCAGATAAACCAGCAGGTAACGTGACGTTTTTTTGGTTATCCTGGCCACGCTGCCGGTATAACTTTTCGTAGTGCGCGCAAAGAAGCGATTGAACCAGCCGATAAACCCGCTGCGCGAGGCCAACTCTTTGCCCGGTTCATGTTTGAGCAGGGTCGCACACAGTGCGGGTGTCAGCGTCAGCGCCATCAGCGCCGAGAACATCATGGTCAGCAACAGGGTGACGGCGAACTGACGATAAATCGCCCCGGTCGAACCGGGGAAGAATGCCATCGGAATAAACACCGCCATCAGCACCAGGGTGATCGCGATGATTGCGCCGACGATCTGATCCATCGCCTTGCGCGTCGCGTCGCGCGGCGACAGGCCTTCCGTGGTCATGATGCGTTCGACGTTCTCCACCACCACGATGGCATCATCCACCACGATACCGATTGCCAGCACCATCGCAAACAGGGTCAGCACATTGATCGAATAACCCAGCAGATACAGGCCCACCAGCGCGCCCACCAGCGCAATCGGGATGACGATGGCAGGAATAATCGTGGCCCTGATATTGCCGAGGAACAGATACATTACCAGCACCACCAGCACCAGGGCTTCGGCCAGACTCTTCAGCACTTCCTTAATGGAAATATCAATGAACTTGGACGTATCGTAAGGCACGGCCCAACTGATACCGGCAGGGAAAAATTTTGCCAGCTCGGTCATTCTGGCCTTGACCTGCCCGACGGTTTCCAGCGCATTTGCGCCCGGCGACAGGCGGATCGCAATCGCGGCGGTCGGCTGACCGTCGATACGCGCACTGCGGGCATAGTCCTGCGCACCGAGTTCGACGCGCGCCACATCCCTGACACGCAACGAAGAACCGTCCGGGTTGGTACGCACGATGATGTTGCCGAATTCTTCAGGCGTGGACAGCCGTCCTTTTGTAACGATCACCGCGTTAAGTTGCTGACCGGGCACGGCGGGGACTTGCCCCAGCTCGCCGGTCGCGAGCTCCACATTTTGTGCGCGTACCGCTCCCGCCACATCACTCGGAGACAAATTGTAATGTTGCAACTTGTCCATCTTGAGCCACAGCCGCATGGAATATTCGGTGCCAAATAACAGCGCCTCGCCCACACCCGGCACGCGCCGGATAGCGTCGAGCACGTTGGCGCTGGCATAGCTGCCCAGTGCGACATCTTCCAGACTCTTATCCGGAGAAAACAAGGCGATAAACATCACATAGTTACGCGCGGTCTTGGCTACCGTAATGCCCAGCCGGCGCACCGCTTCCGGCAATCGCGCTTCGGCGCGCTTGATACGGTTCTGCGTTTCGACCGCGGCCAGATCAAGATTAGTACCCGGTTTGAAGGTCAGCGTGATGCTGCCGCTGCCCAGTTCCGCTGCCGATTCCATGTACAGCAGATGTTCGATGCCGTTCATCTCCTGCTCAAGCAGCGCCACAGCCGTTTCCTCGACAACCTGCGCCGAAGCGCCGGGATAGCTGACGGAAACAGACAGGGCGGGCGGCGCCACCGCAGGATATTGCGCGACCGGCAGATTTTTCAGCGCCAAGGCACCGCCGAGCAAAATAATCAGCGCGATGACCCAGGCAAAAACAGGACGATCAATAAAGAATTTAGCGAACATGGTCCGGCCCTATTTCTTTGCTTCTGCTTGTTTGTTATCCGCTTTCCGGGCGGCTGGCTGTGCTGCCATCGGCGGAGCGCTGGCATCCCACGGCACGGGCACGACCTGTGTCCCGGGGCGCGCTTTCTGCAAGCCATTCACGATCACCTGCTCGCCGCCCTTCAGTCCCTGGCTGATGATGAAATCATTGCCCGCCATGCTGCCCGTCTTCACCGGCACTGGCGTGGCCTTGCTTTCTTCGTTTACCACCATCACGAATTGTCCCTGCGGCCCGGATTGCACCGCGCGTTGCGGCACGCGTATCGCATTCTCTGCCAGCGCTTCGGGGAATCGAATGCGCACAAACATGCCAGGCAGCAGTTCGCGCTGAGGATTGGCAAATTCCGCCCGCAAAGACACTGCGCCCGTAGCCGGGTCAACTGCCATATCGGTGAAGAAAATCCTGCCCGCTTGCGGATAGACGCTGCCATCTGCAAGCAGCAATTCGACGCGTGCAGATTCGGCACGCTTCAACTTGCCCGTCCTGATGGCCTGTTTCAGGCGCAACATGTCCTCGCCTGACTGGGTGAAATTGGCATAAATGGGGTCCAGCTGTTCGATGGTCGCCAACAGTGTGGGTTCGCCCTTGCCGACAAACGCCCCTTCCGTCACCAGCGTGCGGCCTATGCGCCCGGAAATCGCGGCGGGAACAGCGGCATTTTCCAGATCTTCACCGGCACGAACCCATGCAGCTTCAGCCTGCTTGGCCTTCGCAACAGCCAGATCGTATTCCTGCTGGCTTACCGCCTTGATCGCCAACAGCGGTTGGTAACGTTCGACGGTTTGCCGTGCAATCGCGAGATCCGCCTGTGCCGCATCCGCAGTCGCCTGATAGCTGCGCGCGTCGATCCGGAACAGAGGCATTCCCGCCTTGACGTCGCTGCCTTCCTCAAACAAACGCTTTTCGATCACACCCTCGACCCGGGCGCGCACTTGCGCGCTGCGATAAGCCTGTAGCCGTCCCGGCAAATCCTGAGTCAGCGTCGCATTGCCTTTAGCCACGGTAATCACGTCCACTTCAGGCGGCATCGCGTCTCCGCCGGCAGGCTTATCACCCCCGCCGCTACAACCGGACAACAGCGTAATCAGCAAAAACACAGGAGCAAATGATTGGGTAATTGGGTTCATGTTCTTTCCATGATGAGGGAACGTTGCGCAACATATCAAACGCTTGTTTGAAAGTAAAGCAGCTTAAATTATTTTTGCAAAAAAACGGCTTCATCTTTCGCTATCTGCTTATGCCGTGTCAACAAATGCACGTAAAACCATTACACTCTCATCCTCACGGGAAACCGACGGATATCCGACTGGCCTTTTCTTCCGTCACGGCGCGTCCGGCGGCCTGCTCCTGTTGCAAACTTATTCAAAGGTAACGCGATGTTCCCAGTCCACGATGTTGATGCATTTCTTTTACTCGCCATAGCCGTATCCTCCAAGAGACGCCCGGCTGAACTCGTCGAGATCATTGCGGCAGGTGATTTGATTCAAGGCGCGGTCTGTTCCGAACTGGATCTGACAGAGGCATTTTCCCGGCTTTCCGGAAATGGCCTGATCAGTGAACTGGAAGGCGGTTACACACTGACGCCGGATGCGCAGGTCATCATGACCGGTCAGCGCAAGAGCGCGGATGCCCATGAACGCGTCGGCAGCATCAAGGGCAAGCTTTCCGCATACACCCCCAGGGGAGAACATCCCTCCATCCAGCCTGGCTCAGAGCAAATCGCTGCAGCCGTTCTGGCACACCAGACAGCCAAAAATTCAGCTGTCAGGAATTTGTTTGTACCCAAGCCCAGACCGGCAGAGCCCGACAGCAAACGTCCGGGGAAACGCAAGCCTTTGGTTAAACGTCGGCGCTGACACGCACATTACCAGTTGAATTTGCCGGAAATTAGGCGTATAAAATAGCTGAGGGTAACTGAAGCAGGATTTGGAGAAGTTAACCATTACAGGGAGACGCGTATCGAGAACTCAATGACTGATTATCTTTAAGCTGTTACCGCTTCAGCCTTCGTGCTGACGAAGTCGGCTCCCCATAAGCTGACACATAACGCCGCAATAAGCGGCGTTATCCATTAACACAGTTCCTGTTCAGACGAATTCGATCAACCTAAGCCGGACAAGCCGGAACCAAACTTGTCACGTTTTGACATTAAACCTGTAAGTGACTAAATCTGGCAGTTGCATCGGATGTGGGTGCGAATTTATTCGCACCCACAGAATATCTTAACTCAATGATATTCTTGATAAATGTCATTCAATTGCCGGATTCAGGATCAAGGCAACCCCTCTTTAACCCGCGCCCACACGCTATGGATACCACAACAGGCGACACCCTCCCAAGCTGCAAAGGCTGCACCCACTACTACATTACCCACGATGTCAGTTTCAGGTATGGCTGCCGTGCGCTGGACTTCAAGAGTCAGCGACAGCCCGTCCTCGAGGTCATCGCGGCCAGCGGACAGCCCTGTCTCTACTTCCGCAAGAAACCGGATCAGAAATAATCAGGCCAGCCCTGCTGTTATCCCAGCAATCTCTCGACAACCTCGAACACATCACGCGAAAGGCCAACATGATTGCGCAGCTTTTCCAGCGCGGCGTGCGCGTGTGCCTGTCGGCCTGAATCAAACTTGCGCCAGCGATCAAAACAACGCGCCAGCCGTGAAGCGACCTGCGGATTGATGGCATCCAGCCTGATGGTTTGCTCCGCAAGAAAACGATAACCGCTGCCGTTCGCAGCGTGAAAATGCACATGATTGCTGCCGAAAGCACGCAGCAAGGCGTAGACCTTGTTCGGATTACGCAAGTCGAAAGCGGGATGCATGACCAACCGCTCGACCTCCGCCAGCGTGCCGGGACAACGACTGCCAGCCTGAACCTGCAGCCACTTATCGACCACCAGCGGCTCGCCCTGCCAGCGCTGATAAAAAGCATCCATAGCCTGCCGGCGTTCCTCCCCTTCACTCTGCGCCAGCGTGGCAAGGGCGGCGAACTGATCCGTCATGTTATCGGCAGTATCGAATTGTTGCCGTGCCAGCGCGCGGCGATCCGCACTGTCTGTTTCGCACAGATAACCCAGACATAAATTACGCAAGGCGCGGCGCGCGGCATCGGGCGGATCGGGGCGATAATCACCGCGAGCTGTCAGTCGTGCATAGCAGGATCGCAGTTCCGCGTCCAAATGACCGGCAATAAAACGGCGCAAACCGTTGCGGGCGGCGTGCAGGGCATCGGGATCGACCACCTCCAACTGTTCGGCCAGCGTCGCCTCCCCCGGCAGCGCAAGCGCCTCTGCGGCAAAGGCCGGGTCGGCCTGCGCATCCTCCAGCACCCGCGCCGCCGCATCGATCACGCTGGACGGCCAGTCCGGTATGCCGCCTGCGCTAATCGTGGCAGTCGCATCGAGGATCAGGCGACTATACAGGCGCTGCCCGGCCTCCCAGCGGTTGAAAGGGTCAGTATCATGCGCCAGCAAGTGAGCGAGCTCAGCATCGCTGTAGGCAAAATCGAGTATCACCGGCGCCGAGAAATCGCGTAACAACGAGACTACCGGCGCGACCGCGATGTCTTCAAAAATGAACTCCTGCGTTGCATCGCACAACGACAACACCCGCTGGCAGGGAGAAGTGCGCTCACCTGCCATGCGCAGAGGCATATCCTGCCCGTCCGGGCCGACCAGCGCGACGGCGACAGGAATGTGGCAGAGCTGTTTGCCAGGCTGCGCGCCACAGGACTGGCTCAAACTCAGCACATAGCGCTGTTCGGCGGCCTCGTAGCGACCCGTAGCATGAACATGCGGCGTGCCGCTGTACTGATACCAGTGCATAAACTGGCTGAAATCAGCACCCGATGCGTCACTCATGGCGGCGACGAAATCATCGCAGGTCACCGCCTGACCATCGTGCCGCGCAAAGTACATATCCATACCGCGACGGAAGGCTGGCTTGCCGATCAGCGTGCGTATCATGCGCGCCACCTCCGCCCCCTTTTGATAGACCGTCGCGGTGTAAAAATTATTGATTTCGATGTACGACTCCGGGCGTACCGGATGCGCCATCGGCCCGGCATCCTCGGGAAACTGAGCGGCGCGCAGACCGCGCACCTCGCGGATGCGGGCCACCAAGCGGTTATGCACGTCCGCACCGAATTCCTGATCCCTGAACACCGTCAGTCCTTCCTTGAGCGACAACTGAAACCAGTCACGGCAGGTGACGCGGTTTCCCGTCCAGTTGTGAAAATACTCGTGCGCCACTACCCGGTCGATGTTTTCATAATCGAGATCGGTCGCAATATCAGGCCGTGCCAGCACGAATTTGGTGTTGAAGATGTTCAGCCCCTTATTCTCCATCGCGCCCATGTTGAAGTCGCCCACCGCAACGATCATGTAATGATCGAGATCGCACTCCAGCCCAAAGGTCTGCTCATCCCAGCGCATGGATTTTTTCAGGGCAGCCATAGCGTGTTCACACTGGTCGAGCTTGCCGTGCTCGACGTAAATCGCCAGTTGTACATCCCGCCCCGACGCGGTGCGGTAGCGGTCGTGCAGCACGTCCAGCCGGGCGGCCACCAGCGCGAACAGGTAACAGGGCTTGGGGAACGGGTCGTGCCATCTGGCCCAGTGACGCCCGCCCTCCTCGTCGCCGTTGGCAACCGGGTTGCCGTTGGATAACAAATGCGGCAGAGATTCTTTGTCGGCATGCAGGGTGACGGTATAGCGCGACATCACATCCGGCCTGTCCGGAAACCAGCTGATGCGGCGAAATCCCTGTGCTTCGCACTGAGAGAAATAGCCGTTGGCCGAGCGGTAAAGGCCGGATAACCGGGTATTGCCATCGGGGTGGATGCGCGTCACCGTAGTCAGGCTGCAGGCATCGGGCAGATTATCCAGAATCAGCCGGGTGGCGCTCAAAGCGTAGCGACTGGCGGAAAGTTCCACGCTATCGAGGCTCACGGCAATCAGCTCCAGCTCTTCGCCGTCGAGCAACAGCGGCGCATCCGGCGTGTTCGCAGCCGGATTGCGGCGCACCGCCAGCTGCGCCGTCACCACGGTCTCACCCTGCCGAAAATCGATGTCCAGATCAACCGTATCGATCAGAAAAGCAGGCGGCGCGTAGTCAGCCAGACGTATAGCTTGCGGGATGTTTTGTGTCATTGGGCGACCACGTTATGGGAAAAACCGCAGTGTGACAGCAAAGCACGGCACAAGTCATCCCGGATTTTCCTAAATCTGCCCAACCAATCCGGCTTGCATCACCTCAGCCAGCTCATCCGCATCCAGCGGCAGTGAGGTTGCCAACTGGTGTTCCAGCACGCGCAAATCCGCATCGGATGCATCACTACCCTCCGCCTGCCGCAGCCTGACTCGCTCGCGCAACACAGCAGGATCGGCCTGAATATCCAATATCCCAAAGTCAACCCCGACTCGTTGCGCCAGATCGCGGAACAGGTCCCGCTCCCAGCGCATCAGAAAGGCCGCATCGACAATGACGCTCCAGCCGGAGAGCAGCAAACCTTCCGCCAGTTCGGCCAGATGTTGATAGGTGCGCAGGCCAAACGACTCGCTATAAAT
>JAUSLX010000182.1 GCA_030645775.1 Gallionella sp.
CACGCCCAGATAGGCTTCATCCCGGCGCGGACACCAGGCTTCCTTTTCCTGTACTTGCAGTGCCGCATTCAGACCGGCAAGCAAACCTTGCGCTGCCGCTTCTTCATAACCGGTTGTTCCGTTGATTTGTCCGGCAAAGAACAGCCCCTGAATAACTTTTGTTTCCAAAGAACTTTTTAAGCCGCAGGGATTAAAGTAATCATATTCAATCGCATAGCCCGGACGCAAAATATGCGCATTTTCCAGACCTTTAATGGAACGAACCAGCTCCAGCTGTACATCAAATGGCAAACTGGTTGAGATGCCATTCGGATAAACCTCATGCGTAGTCAAACCTTCCGGTTCAAGAAAAATTTGGTGTGTGGTCTTATCGGCAAAGCGCGTAATTTTATCCTCGATGGAAGGACAATAACGCGGCCCCACTCCTTCGATAACGCCGGTAAACAAGGGAGAGCGATCCAGCCCACCACGAATGATGTCATGAGTGCGCTCACTCGTTTCCGTGATCCAGCAGGGTAATTGCCGTGGGTGTTGCGCTGCATTGCCCATGAAGGAGAACACCGGCACGGGGTTGTCACCCGCTTGTTCCTGCAATAAGGAATAGTTGATCGTGCGGCCATCAATGCGCGGCGGCGTGCCTGTTTTCAGCCGCCCCACCGGCAGCTTTAACTCGCGCAGGCGGTGCGCCAAACTGAGCGAAGGAGGATCACCCGCGCGTCCCGCCTGATAGCTTGCCTGACCGACATGAACCAACCCGGCTAAAAATGTTCCTGCGGTCAGCACTACGGTTTTCGAACTGAAGCGCAGGCCGAGCTGGGTGATGACACCCGTGACCCTATCCTGATCCACCTGTAAATCGTCAACCGCCTGCTGGAATAACCACAGATTGGGCTGATTTTCCAGTGCTGTTCGGATGGCTTGCTTGTACAACATACGGTCGGCCTGCGCCCGCGTTGCCCGCACCGCGTAGCCTTTGCTGGAATTAAGGATGCGAAACTGGATGCCGCCCACATCTGTCGCCATCGCCATTGCTCCGCCCAGCGCATCCACTTCTTTAACCAGATGGCCCTTGCCTATCCCACCTATGGAAGGATTACAAGACATTTGTCCCAGCGTCTCGATATTATGGCTAAGCAACAAAGTCTTGCAGCCAGCGCGCGCGCTGGCCAGGGCTGCCTCGGTTCCGGCATGCCCTCCTCCCACTACAATCACATCGAATACATCAGGAAATTTCATCTTGCCGCTGAGCTTAAAAGGAGGCGCATCATACAACAGACCCGCCCCAATCCGAAATGGCGTGTTTCACGTGAAACAGCTACTTCCCAATACAAAACCGGCTGAATATTTCGCCCAACAAGTCATCAGCGCTAAATTTCCCGGTGATGCTGTTCAATGCCTGCTGAGTCAGCCGTAATTCTTCGGCAAATAATTCAGGTTGCGTCAACAAGACTGATGCCAAAGTGAGATGGGATTGAGCCAGATTCAACGCATGCAGGTGGCGTTCACGAGCAATGAATGTGCCGCTTTCCTGATTGCGCCAGCCTATTAATTTGAGCATCCGGTCGCGCAAGGCTTCGATACCTGCGCCGGTTTTTGCGGAAATGCAAATACCCTCGTCTCCCGGCACAGCCGTTTTATCGTGCAGCAAATCAGCCTTGTTGTATACCAGCAGACGGGGAATATCAGCAGGGAAGCCGGATATGATTTCCAGCTCTTCTGCACTACATCCGCTCGCCGCATCCAGCAGCATCAGAATCAAATCGGCTCGCTGAACCGTCTGATGGGTACGTGCCATGCCCAGATTTTCGACCTCATCCTGTGAGACACGCAAGCCGGCTGTGTCCATGATATGCAAAGGGACGCCGCGTATCTGTATCGCTTGTCGAATGACGTCACGGGTCGTTCCCGGCACATCGCTGACCAGAGCAACCTCCTCACCTGACAACCGGTTTAACAGGCTTGATTTGCCGACATTCGGCCGACCTACCAGCGCGATATGCGCCCCTTCACGCAACAAACTTCCTTGTTTTGCGTGCTCCAGGGTCTGTTGTAATTTAGTCTGAACATTTTGCAGTATCGAATCACGAAGACGAGTGTCAGCAACGTCGATGTCTTCTTCCGGGAAATCCAGCATCGCTTCGACCAGCATCCGCAGGCGTACCAGCTGATCAACCAGGACGTGGATAGCGGCAGAAAATTCACCCTGCAATGAACGCATGGCGCTGCGAGCCGCTTCGCTCGTGGTCGCATCAATAAGGTCCGCCACGCTTTCAGCCTGTGCCAGATCCAGCTTATCGTTGAGGAAAGCACGCTGTGTGAACTCTCCCGGCTCAGCCAGACGAATGCCCAAACTCAAGCAGCGTTGTAATAACAAGTGCAACACGGCAGAACCGCCATGCCCCTGCAATTCCAGAACATCTTCACCTGTGTAAGAGTGTGGCGCGGGGAAATACAAGGCGATACCCTGATCGATGACTTGATCATTTTCATCCAGAAAATTACCCAGGGTAGCATGACGCGGTGCAGGTAATTGACCCAATACCGCTACTGCAATAGCAGCAATCCCCTTGCCGGAAATACGCACCACTCCTACACCTCCGCGCCCTTGCGCGGTGGCTATTGCGGCTATCGTATCAGCGTTTGGCAGCAACAGCTTCAACCTCTAAGCCGCGAGTGATATACCATTGCTGAGCGATAGACAACGCATTATTGACGATCGAATACAACACCAGACCCGCCGGAAAGAAGAAAAATATTACGCTGAAGGCAATTGGCATAATTTGCATCAGCTTGGCTTGCATGGGATCGGGCGGGACCGGATTCAGCTTGGCCTGAATAAACATACTAGCCCCCATAATGACGGGCAATATGTAGTAAGGATCAGCAGTTGACAGATCGGTTATCCAGCCAAAAAACGGTGCATAGCGCATTTCCACACTGGCCAGAATGGACCAATACAGCGCGATAAATACCGGGATTTGAATCAAAACCGGAAGACACCCGCCCAGCGGATTAATTTTTTCGGTTTTGTATAAATCCATCATGGCGCGATTCAGCTGTTCGCGATCATTAGCGTGCTGCTGCTTGATTTTTTCCAGCTTGGGAGCAACCAGACGCATTTTTCCCATGGAACGATAGCTTGCTGCCGACAAGGGAAAGAACAATATTTTTATCAGTACGGTCAGCACGATAATCGCCACACCCCAGTTTTGCACCAGGCCGTGAATAAAAGTCAGCACCCAAAACATCGGCGTAGCTATAACTGTCAACCAACCGTAATCAACCGTCAGACCCAGTCCGGGTGAAATGTCATTAAGGCTGGATTGGGCCGGACCGGCGTAAAGTGGTACGGTTATTAGCGACTTTTGCCCTGCCGCAATAGCCGGTACAGCCAACACAACACCCGCCGAATACAGCCCGTTATCCAGCTTACGAGTAAAGAATTCTCGATTTGATTTTTGTTCTGGTATCCAGGCG
>JAUSLX010000195.1 GCA_030645775.1 Gallionella sp.
AAGACGCTTCAAAGCGAGAAGCCCTTTCCCTTTTTTATGCCACTTCTTTTGCATTTGGAATATATTGGATCCTCGATCTCGGACTTCCAATCCGTCCGCGACCGGAACTAACCAATACGGTAAAACCGCTTATTAATCATATCCCAGATAATTCTTTCCCATCCGGTCATGCGATTTACGCGGGAGCGACTGCGACCGCAGCATTTCTTTTCATAAGAAATAAAGCTATTGCCTGGTTTCTTCTTGTTTTGGGAATGCTCATGGCTTTGTGTCGCGTCGTAGCAGGGATTCATTATCCGGGAGACATCGTAGCCGGGGCGCCGATCGGTATTGGGTCTGCTTATTTATTTCGATATTTTCTACGGTTTCGGTTTATTCGAGAGGATATTTATACCTGGCCGATCAGGTTCGCAAAGTTTCTGAAATTGTAATTGTGTTTGATTTGATTTGGATTGTTTATAGCCGGGTAGGTCGGGTTAGCACAGCGTAACCCGACTAATTTTTGGAACCTGAACCTGGGGTCAAATCATATCAAGCAACCCATTAAAAATGTTGGAATATTAGAGCTGGCAGCCCCCTTACGTGCTGACCCGCTTCTGCTTTCGCTGTTCAAGGGTCAATCATTTGTTCGCTATCGCACGGAAACGCTGCGGCACTCAGTTCAGTCTTCATTTTTCACAGGGTGCAGCTGTTTTATGAGCGGGGAAAATTATGGCTGGCAACTTCATTGATCGCACCGCCACGCTCAAGTGGCTGGTGCGCCTGAAAATCGTTCTGATTGAGTCACTGAGCTCCTGGGTTGATCATCGCGCATCCAGCAAAGGTGCGGCGCTTGCTTTCTACACCCTGTTTTCTATGACGCCGATTCTGGTGCTGGCCATCGCGTTCGCCGGTTACGTATTTGGTGCGGAAGCAGCTCAGGGGGAAATCGTCGCACAAATACAAGGACTGGTAGGGCCCAATGGCGCACAAGTCATCCAGGCAATGTTGGCAGCAGCCCGCGATCATGACTCCGGGCTGATAGCGACACTCATCGCATTTGTCCTGCTGCTGCTGGGTGCGACCAGCGTCTTTGCCGAACTAAAGGACAGCCTTGATGAAATGTGGGGCATCGAAAAACCTAGTCAGTCGGCCTTCAGCGTACTGATAAAAAACAGACTGTTATCCTTTGGCATGGTACTGGCACTGGCTTTCCTGCTGCTGGTGTCTCTTGTCGTCAGCGCCATACTGGCCATGCTTGAACACAATGCCTACGGTGTCCTGGGCAGCTCCGCCACAGTGCTCGCGTCGATCTCCTCCTTCATCTCATTCGGCGTGATCGCCTGCATGTTCGCCGTCATCTACAAGACCCTGCCTGACGCACCGCTGTCGTGGCGCGACGTCTGGATCGGCGCTGCCTTCACAGCCAGCCTGTTCAGCGTGGGGAAATACGTGATTGGTTTGTATCTGGGCAACAGTGGCGTGGCATCCAGTTTCGGCGCCGCCGGATCCCTGATCGCGTTGCTGCTATGGGTGTACTACTCGGCGCAGATTTTCTTTCTCGGTGCTGAATTCACGAGACATTACGCGCTGTGGTTCGGCAGTCTGCAGCATAAGCGTTTGCACTTCGATGCGGTCACGCGTCAGACCGACAAATGAGCTGGCTATAGAAATATGTACGCCGGCGAATAGATCGCCTGGCTTACTAAATTGAGAATGGCGTGGTGCAGGTCTAACATTCCAGAATTTTCTGCAATAAGGAGTCGGGTTCGCACAAACCCGGCGTCAGGAAATCGGCTTCAAGTCTGCCTGTTTTTTCGCCGTAAGGCTTGCTGGCGCACCTGCTCGGCCTGCACGGGATCGATACCCTTGCGTTTTTCCAGCTGTTCCAGCACACGCAGTACTTCGTCCCAATTGCCCGCTTGTTGCTGCGCTTTGAGCTCCAGAGCCAGCACGCCGACATTCACCCTTGCCCCGCTATCGCGCAATTCCTGCAAGGCGTTTAACGCGCCCTGCTGATCATGCTGATCCAGCTTGAACTTCGCAGTTGCCATAAAACGCATCGTCGTATCGCCCGGCGATTTGCTGCCGACGATAGACAGATACGCATCCCGCCTGTCCGTCGCTTCGAGTTCGTGCGCTGAACGCGCCGCGATAATAGGATACAAGGCGGAGCTTTCTCCCAGTTTGATTGCCCTGGCTGCAATTTTTTCCGCTTCCATGTAGCGACCTTCAAAAAAAGCGCTCAACGCGATATCAAGCAGTTTGCGTGCTTTTTGCTGCGCACGATCAAGCCGCAACTTCTGCACGATGGCCGGCAATTGCGTGGTGGCCGCCAGCAAATGAATCAGCCAGTATCCGAGCACAAAAACAGACAGCAGCAGGAGAACAAAGAATTTAAGCGATAACTCGATGCGATAAGGCGGGTACACCAGCAGCACGTAAGCGGTATTTTGCAGGATCGTGCCCAGCGCCACCGCCGCCGCAAACAGCAGCAGAATTGAAACCAGATACTTCATCTCGCTGCCTTCTGCGAAATAGCGCGCTGCGTTCCGGTTTCCGCCGCGTTTTCATGGCTCAGACGATAATTGCGCACGGCTTGCAGGCTGGCGCTGATATCCGGCAATTCGATATCGATACTGGCGCTGGCCAGTTTGTTGAGCTCATCCAGCAGGTGCGATCCTTCCGGCGAATTGACGTCGAAAAACTGACTGGTCCAAAGCTGTGCGGTTTTCAGTTCCTGTCTGTAGCTGTCCTGATCGCGTGACAACAGCGCCAGACGCGCCAGCATCAGGCGCATCTTCAGATTTTCACGCAGGAAAAATTCCTGTCTGGGTGGCAACAGCGGGATTTGTACCAGGCCGGTATTTTCTATCCGTACCAGCTGTTTGACTTCCAGCCAGATGGCGCGCAGCAGCTTTTGCCAGGCCGCTTCATCCACGACGGGTATTTTCTTTTGCACAACCCTGTTTTCAGAAGGGCGATGCCGATCAACCAGCGGCAAGTCATCCACGGCCGGCAGCAACCTGTTGATCTGCAAATTAAGCCCGGCAACATCCACCTTGGGCAGGGCGCGCAGCTTATCTATATCCTGACCAATAGCGTTGCGCAAGCCGTTGAAAGCGAGCCGCTCCATACGCTGCAAACGGGCATCGGCGTTCTCCATGGCGATCAGCGCCGCCTTCACGTTGCCCGACAATTGCAGCTGCTGGCCTGCAATCAGCAACAATTGTTCAACATCGGCCATGGCGGTTTCATCACGACTGACCGACAGGCTGTTATACAAGGTTTCCAGCGCAACGCGCTGATTCTGTGCCTCAGCGTGGTAAGCCTCAAGGGCAGCCACTTTGACCGCCATCGCACGCACTTCGTCCTGATTTTTTGCCATCAGGATCGCATTCGCCTTACTCCCGCCATCCATCTCGGCAATTTTCTGCGCCAATTCCTGCCGCATGTCACTGATCGCGCTTTGCCCTTCCAGCCATTGCCAGACGAAAATAACCACCAGCACGACGAGTGTCAGTTGGGTAATGCTGATCCGCGCAAACAGGTCGGCTATTGACGTTTTATGCGTCAGGCGCGGCGCGGCCCCGGTTTCCGGCTGATTCGGCTCGCGTGTGGTGTTTTCGCTCATGAGATGGCTTTCCTTTCTGCCCAGGCCAGCAACGCAGACAACAAACCCTCATCCCCGGCACCCGTCAGATGCACTTGCGTCCAACCCTGGCGGTGCGCCAATTCGGCGATGCGTTGATGTGGCGCAAATAATGGCATCTTACACAAGGCCAGACGTGCCTGCCCATCCAGCATCTGCCACAAATAACCCAGCGCCTCGCTGCTGGTCACAGTAATGGCATCCGGCTGCGCGCGCAATAATTCGCTGACCGGCTGTTGTGCCTGGCTGCGCCGGTAGCAGCTTGCATACTCCACCGTTGCACCCCGCGACTTGAGCGTGTCAGCCAACAGTTCGCGCCCGCCATCGCCACGAAAAATCATCACCCGCCATCCGGCGATGTGCTGCAATTCCGGCATAGCCAGCAAACCCTCGCTGTCAAACCGTTCTGTCGGCACGATTACATCAGCGACACCCGCTTCACGCAAGGCTTGCGCGCTACCCGGGCCCACCGTGGCGATTTTCGGAACACAAGACATGCCGGACGCACGTAGCGCCGCCATGCCGTATTGCACAGCATTCGGGCTGATAAAAATGGCAAGATTGCATTCTGGAAGATGCGAAATTTGTTCTTGCAGCGCAAGGCTATCCTGCACAGGCAGTATATCCAGCAAGGGAAACAGCAGCGGGACGCCGCCCGCCTGCTCAATCGCTTGCGCCAGGGGTGTCGCCTGATCACGCGGACGCGTGACCAGTATTTTCAAACCGGCAAGCGGCAGTTTAATCATTCAGTGCGGCCAAAATTTCGCCTGCGCCCTGCGCCAGCAAGGCAGCGGCAATCTTGCTACCCAGCGCTTCCGGCTTGTCAATATCGCCCATGGCCTGCGCACGCAACATGCGCTGCCCGTCCGGACTGGCTACAAAACCGCGCATGCGCAGCTGTCCGTCCTGTATTTCGGCAAATCCACCCAGCGGCACCTGGCAACTGCCGTTCAACGTCAGGCTCATCGCACGTTCGGCCAGCACACAGGCGGCGGTATCGGCATGATGCAGCGGTTGCAGCGCAGCGATCACGTCCAGACGGTCCGTGCGACACTCGATACCCAGCGCACCCTGACCTACCGCAGGCAAGCTATCTTCGCTGGAAATAATGCCGCGAATACGCCCGGACAGACCCAGACGTTTGAGCCCGGCCGCCGCGAGTATGATCGCCGCATACTGGCCTTCGTCCAGTTTGCGCAAACGGGTCTGAACATTACCGCGCAGCGGTTCAATGCTGAGGTGCGGGAAACGCGCACGCAACTGACTTTCGCGACGCAGACTGGACGTGCCTACCACGCTGCCGGCTGGCAAATCGGCCAGATTTTCATAGTTGTTTGAAACAAATGCATCGTGCGGATCTTCACGCTCGCCTATGACTGCCAGCACAAAACCTTCCGGCATACGCATAGGGACATCTTTGAGCGAATGTACGGCAAGATCGGCGCTGCCATCTTCCAATGCGGTCTCCAACTCCTTGACAAACAGGCCTTTACCGCCAATTTTGGAGAGCGACACATCCAGTATCTGGTCGCCCTGTGTGGTCATACCCAGAATACTGACCTCAGTTTGCGGATATAATGCGCGCAACCTGTCCCTGATATGTTCAGCTTGCCACATGGCCAGCGCGCTCTCACGCGATGCGATTACCAGACGAGCGGGCGGGATGGGTGAAGACGACGGTAATATTGAAGAGGCTGCTCTCATCGAATTTCCTGAATTTTTGTGATTAATTACGCGGCGCATTCTAACACGGAGCCTGCCGCGCTTTTTTGCGTATAAATTAAGATGACTTTATTTTTTGCTCCTGCCAATATTTCCAGTCGAGATATTCCCCTCCGTGAAGATGTACGCCTGCTCGGTCGCATTCTTGGCGACACTCTGCGCGAACAGGAGGGTGAAGAAACCTTTCTACTGGTCGAGAACGTGCGTCGCTCTGCGGTACGTTTCCGCAAGACCCAGGACAGCCGTGACCGCGTGCGACTCGAGCAAATGCTGGATGACCTTTCCCCCGACGAGACCCTCGCTGTGGTACGCGCCTTCAGCTATTTTTCTCAACTCTCCAATATTGCCGAAGATTTGCACAATGATCGCCTCCATCGCGCTCAGCTCAAGGCCGGCGCCGCCCTCAAAAACGGCAGCCTGCTGCTGGCACTGGATCGTATCGAAAAGAAACCCGTCGACAAGGCCACGCTGCAGTCGTTCCTTAACAGCGCACTGATCTCGCCGGTACTGACCGCGCACCCCACAGAGGTGCAGCGCAAAAGCATTCTGGATTGCCATTTGATCATCTCCAGTCTGATGACTAAACGTGATCGCCTCGACATGACACCTGTCGAAATGGAGGATAACGAAAATGCCCTGCGTCGTTTCGTGCTTATCCTGTGGCAGACACGCATGCTGCGCACGGCCAAGCTGAATGTGCGCGACGAGATCAGGAACGGCCTGGAGTTTTACCGCTATACCTTTCTGAAGGAAATTCCCAGAATCTACACCAAGCTGGAAAAACAACTGCGCACGCGCTACGACGAAGACATCACGGTTCCGCCGCTGTTGCGCGTAGGCAGCTGGATAGGCGGAGACCGCGACGGCAATCCTTTCGTTACCCACGAAGTCATGCAATATGCGACACAACATCATTCCGCGCTGGCATTCGAACATTACCTGAATGAGACCCATGTCCTCGGCAAACGCCTGAGCCTGACAGATCGCCTGGCCGATGTCAGCGATGAGCTGCGCACACTGTCCGACGCCTCGCCGGACAAGGCGGTCAGTCGCGAGGACGAGCCCTATCGCCGCGCACTGATACTGATTTATTCACGCCTGTCGGCAACAGCTAAACAACTCGGCCACGAAATTTCGCATCTTCCTCCGGTAGGCAAGGATGCCGAGCCCTACGCCACACCGCAACAGTTCATCGCCGATCTGGATGTGCTGATTACATCGCTGCTTGATCACGGCGCCTTGTATCTGGCACGCGGACGCCTGGCCAACCTGCGCCGCTCCGCGGAGGTCTTCGGTTTCCATCTGGCGCCGCTGGATATGCGTCAACATAGCGCGATACACGAGCAAACAGTCGGCGAACTGCTTGCACACGCCACACCCATCAAAAATTATCCTGAACTTGATGAAGCCGCGCGCCGCACAGTTCTGCTGGACACCCTGCAAGCGGGCAAGCTGCTGATCGGCGACCTCGGGCAATACTCCGATGTTGTGCAGAGCGAACTGCGCATCATGCAGGCTGCCGCTGATATACACCGACGCTACGGTCGCGCCGCATTGCCCAACCACATCATCTCCAAGGCAGACGCAGTGAGCGACATGCTGGAACTGGCACTGATGCTGCAGCAGGTTAATCTGCTGGAATTGGGCGAGACACCTCAGCTTCATGTCAACATCATCCCGCTGTTTGAAACCATCGAAGACCTGCGCGGCTGCGGGCCCATCATGGACGAACTTTTCGCCATTCCCTACTATCGCCAACTGCTGGCCAGGCGCGACAACACGCAGGAAGTCATGCTGGGTTATTCTGACAGCAACAAGGATGGCGGTTACATCACAGCCAACTGGGAGCTGTACAAGGCTGAACTGGAGCTGGTCAA
>JAUSLX010000198.1 GCA_030645775.1 Gallionella sp.
TGCCTGCGCACCCGTCGTTACGAACATCAGCATTGCAGTCAGCAACATACTTTTTATTCTCATCATGTTTCTCCTTACTGGGGTTGGTGGATAGATACTCGTCAAACATACTCATGAAACCTGAAACCTGAAACCTGAAACAAATTAATCCTTCAACAGCTTATGCGCGCCATCGCAATAGGGCTTTTTCGCCGTTGCCTTGCAGCCACACAGCCAGACTTTGGTTTTCTCCGCCAGGGTGATTTTTTCGGGCGTAAATTGACTGCCCTCATGCGATCCGTCGCAGAAGGGTTGAGATTTGGATTTGCCGCAAGAGCACCACCAATATTCACCCGCTTCAAGTTCCAGCACATAAGGTGCCCGTTGTGCACATACCGCTTTATCCATTGTTGTCCCCTGTTAAATTGTCACAGCCACTGAAACACGCGTCCTGGGCAAACCCAGCGCCAGAAAAAATTGTTCGGCAAGCAGCACTGCCGATTCGGGCCCGGCAAGATACACATCACCCTGAATGAATCCGGCATCGCTGCCAACTATTTCCTTGAGCCGGCTCACCAGCTTCTCCTCGCGATTAGCGCTTACTACACGCAAATCAAAACCGGCAATATGTTCAACGTAGTGAAAATTATCCAGCGCGTCGTCCCATGCGCGCGCCACATTGGGCAGATAAATCGCTTCCCGGTTCGATCCCATCCAGTGCAAATGAACAGACTCCGCATTGAGCGACAGGGCGTGTTCGATCAGGCTCTTGATCGGCGCAAAACCGCCATCGAACGCAATGAAATACAGTGCGCGGGGAGATTTCTCATGCAAAATAAATTCGCCTTGCGGGCCTTCAACTTTCACTGCTTCATTGCATTTAAGGTGATCAAAAACATAGTCTGAAAACAGGTTTCCCGTTTGTCTGCGCAGATGAAACAACAAGTTGCGGTCATCACACGGACAACTGGCTATCGGCAGTTCAGTGCTAAAAGCGCCGCCGACACGCAACGTCACGCTCTGTCCTGCGAGAAAACGTAAGCGCTGGGTGCGCGGAGTTTGCAGATGCAGCAACAGCATGTCCCCGGCGAACTCGTCCGTCTTTTTCACCCTGGCGCTTATCTGCTGGAAGGGGATATCCTGCACACTACCCGCCACGGGCGCCTCCAGCACCACATCGCTGACAGCCGTATTACTGCACAACAGAACATAACCCTGGCTCTTTTCCATCTCGGAAATAACAAAATCATGGTTAAGGGTTTTTTTGACCTGCCCCGAGACGATTTTTGCCTTGCACAGTCCGCAGTTACCGCTGCTGCAGCCGTAACTGAGTGGAATGCCGGAACGCATTGCCGCTTCCAGCAGGGTGTCCTGGCCTTCGACCAGGAAATCATGCTTGCTGGGTAATACAGTCACCTGGGCAGCCATGACACGCAGCACATTGTCTCTGATAGCCAAAGGATTACTAAAACCGGGTTCCATGGCTGATTCAACCTCGTTTTTGATCCACACCTTCAGGTTTTCCACCGTCAGCCGGGTATCGGCGTCAGCCTGTTCCTCGATTTCGTCGAGTTTGCTCCACAGCTTATTCAACAATTTATTAAACTGGTTGACTTGTCCCTGGTTGTCAGCCAAGGCTTTACTAAGCTCAGTCAGCCTGGCTGCCAGCACTTCCGCATCCGGCAAGGCGCGTTCAAACACCCTTTTACCAAAGGCCAGCTCCCTGATATTCGCCACCCGGGTTAATTCGGTGTCATCTTCCAGTTGCGCATCCGGATAGCAGGCCAGCATGCTTTCGACAGTCACCCTCCCGTCGAAAGAAGTCATTTCCCCACTCTGGATTTTCTTTTGCAACATCGCACGGGTAACGCCAACCAGTCGCGCCGCGCGTGTCACAGTCAGCAGCGCTGTGATTTCCACGTTCCCCGCCTTGTCCGCTTATGGATGAATCACAGGGTGTTATTCATCACCCTGCGGATGGAACCACTGTAATTTTTCTCTTAGCGTGACCACGCCACCGATGATAATCAGCGTCGGCGCCTGCGGCTGTTCACGTTCTGCTATGCCTGGCAAGGTGTTCAATGTGCCGGCGAGCACCCGCTGATTTCTCGTGGTACCTTGTTGCACAATGGCAATCGGTGTCGTTTCCGGCATACCATGCGCAACCAGTTGCGCACATAAGGTATCCAGTCCATGCAGCCCCATGTAAACCACCACAGTCTGCCTGGGTCGCGCCAGCGCTGCCCAGTCAAGATTCATCGTGCCATCCTTCAGGTGTCCGGTCACGAACATGCAGGACTGCGCATAATCACGATGCGTCAGCGGAATGCCCGCATAGGAGGCCACGCCGGAAGCGGCTGTGATGCCGGGCACAACCTGGAACGGGATACCTTCCGCCGCCAGAGTTTCGATTTCCTCACCGCCACGCCCGAAAATGAACGGGTCGCCGCCTTTGAGACGCAATACACGCTTGCCTTCCTTGGCCAGACGCACCAGCAACTCATTGATCTCTTCCTGGCGCAGGGTATGATCGGCGCGCTTTTTCCCGACAAAGATGCGTTCCGCATCACGTCGCGCCATCTCGACTATCGGTTTTGATACCAGATTGTCATACACCACCACATCAGCCTTCTGCATCAGACGCAGCGCACGGAACGTGAGCAAATCAGGATCACCCGGACCCGCCCCCACCAGATAGACCTCACCGCGCTGGATATTGTCTTCGTCTTCCAACATTTTTTTCAGCATGGCTTCGGCACTGTTTTCATCACCCGTCAGCACCTTTTCGGCGACCACGCCTTCCAGCGCATTCTCCCAGAAGATGCGGCGCTTGGCCGGATTGGTTACACGCTGTTTGACCTGCTGACGGAAGCGCTCCGCGAATGCAGCCAGGCGGCTGTAATTCTGCGGAATCATGCTTTCCAGCATGCCGCGCATCATGCGGGTAAGCACGGGTGAAGCCCCCCCGCTGGAAAACGCCACCATCAGCGGTGAACGGTCAAGAATGGCGGGCATGATGAAGCTGCATAATTCAGGATCATCCACTAAGTTCACCGGAATATTGCGTGTGTGCGCCTGCTCGGACACCTGTTGATTGACGCTGCGATCATCCGTTGCCGCAATGACCAGCGTAATGCCTTCAAGATGCAGCGCGTCAAAACGGGCAACAATGCTTTCAACACCAGGCTGCGCTGATAATGAGTCCTTGATCTGCGGAGCGACCACGCGCACCTTCGCGCCCGCGTCCAGCAGCACCCCTGCCTTGCGTGCGGCGACTTCGCCACCGCCCACCACCAGACAAAGTTTGCCTTTTACATTCAAAAAAATCGGTAAATAATCCATCATTGAACAGCCTTCAAAATTAACGGGACCAGCGCCTGCGGCAATTTCAACTTGCCGGAAAGCGCGAATTCATGTGCGCGTGGCGACATTTTCTGCCAGGTTTTTTTAATGATCTGTATCCATTTTTCCTCGTCATACTCGGGATGAGCCGAGGCGAATCCGATCATGTAATGCTCAATAAATACCAGATCTACCACATCTTCCATCAACTGCGTTTCGGCGTTGATTTTCAAACCCTTTTTACTGATGATGGCGCGCACGCGTGCGATCATTTCATCTTCATAACCTGCCTGCTTCATCAGCTCGCCGGCCGTTTCAGCGTGGAATTTGTACAGCCCGGTACGCCATTGCAGATAGCCTGTTCTGTCCATGGGATAGGCGCTGCGCGGACTTTTCCAGCGCTGAATATGCTGGGCGCGCACCGCGAGCTTCACGGCTTCCGATGCTTCTGGCGCATAACGCTCCTGCATTTCGGTCATGCGTTGGGCGTAAAGCAATTCCTTCGGATATTCCCTGCCATCGACCATTTCCATGTTCGGGTCTTCGGCATTGGCCCTGTCAAAAGCAACGAAAGCCGTTTGATAAATTTGCTGTGTCATAGCGTGTTCCCGGTATTTGATTTTGATCCGTATTGTTGTTCCATTTGTTGCCGGATAAAAGCGACGAAACGGGTGGCCCAGTAGCAACTGCCTATGGTGCGCAGATGGGTGTAGGAGGCCAGCAGATTGTGCAACACCAGTCCGTCGCGCGCTCCGTCTATGCCATAGCCACGCTCGACATGGTAAGCGAAGCGGGAATCAGGGGGACGATTTTCCAGGCTGGAGTAATGAAACTCATGCGCCTTGATTTGTTTGGCCGGTGCAGCGGGACGCGGCCAGGGATGCGCCTCGTCTTCCTTGAGGTGCACATAACCCCGGCCGACAGGTTTGGCGTGCATCATCACATCGCCGGGTATCGCGCCCACCATCTGGTAATGACGCCCCTGATAATCGATGCCGCGTGACAGATACATCAGCCCTCCGCATTCTGCATAGGCGGGCATACCGCTCTCAATCGCCTGTTTGATCTGGGCGCGCAATGTGCTGTTGGCCTCCAGTTCGGCCGCGCAGGTTTCCGGAAAACCGCCGCCTATGTACAGTGCATCCACTTCGGGGAGATTGTCATCTCGCAGGGTATCGAACGGCACCAGCTCGGCACCTGCCGCTTTCAGCGCGTCAAGGTCGTCCGCGTAATAAAAGCCGAAAGCACGATCTTGCGCGATGCCGATGCGCACCTTATCTTTGCACGGGAAAGGTATTACCACCGGCGGTGCATCCAGCGGCTGTTTTTGCGAGAATTCCAGCAATTTGTCCAGATCGACCTGTTCCGCAATCGCTTCGCCTATCTGCTTTATCTTTGCCGTCGCGACGTGAGATTCATTTCTGGGCATCAGGCCGAGATGGCGTTCGACGATACTCAGGCGTTCATCGTGATGAACGGCGCCGATCACCGGTACGTCGGTGTAATGTTCGATGACGGCGCGCAGTTTGGATTCATGGCGGCTGCCGCCGAGATTGTTCAGGATGACTCCGGCAATATTGATGTCGCGATCAAACGCCTGATAGCCCAGTATCAGCGGCGCGATACCGCGCGTCATGCCGCGCGCATCGATCACCAGGAATACCGGCAGGTCGAGCATCTTGGCCAGTGCCGCATTACTGTTGCTGCCGTCCAGTGCGAGGCCGTCGTACAGCCCCTTGTTGCCTTCAACCAGACTCACTTCCGCACTGTGGCGTGCAAAAGTGGCGACGATGTCATCGCGCTCCATCAGGTACAAATCAAGGTTGCGGCAGGGATGTCCGGCGGCTTGCGACAACCACATCGGGTCGATGTAATCAGGACCCTTTTTAAATGGCTGCACTACGTGACCGCGCGCCCTGAGCGCAGCACACAAGCCAATGCTGACCATGGTTTTGCCGGAGGACTTGTGCGCTGCGGAAATCAGCATGCGGCTGATCATGTTGAGTAGCCTCTAACGGGCATGGAAAAGTGACCACCCCT
>JAUSLX010000202.1 GCA_030645775.1 Gallionella sp.
GATGAAGCCGCGCGTGTATAGGGGCGTTTGTCGAAGCCCAGAAACACGTCCTTGAACTGGTTCATGCCCGCGTTGGTGAACAACAGCGTCGGATCTTCGTGCGGCACCAGCGAACTGGATGCGACCACGGTATGGCCTTTGGAGGCGAAATAATCTAGGAATTTTTGGCGAATTTCACTGCTTTTCATTACACACCCTGAATATCAAATGCACTACAAATAAGGTGTGCATCATACCATGACCCTTGCTCACGGGCTCAGCGCAGCAGCGGCTTGAGGGAGCGCATCACATTGCGCGTGATTTGCGGTTGTGAAGCGGCGGCGGGGTGCAGGTAGTCAGCCTGGAACTGTTCCGTTGTCACGCCTTCGAGCAGGAAGGGCAGCAGGCGGACGCGGTGTTTCGCTGCCAGGCGTGGAAATATTGCCTGAAATTGCCGGGTGTAGATTTCACCGTAATTGGGCGGCAGCTTCATGCCGATCAGCAGGACCTTGGCGCGGCTTCGGCTGGTTTGCACGAGAATATCATGCAGATTGCGTTCAATCTCTGCCGTGTTGAAACCGCGCAAACCGTCGTTTGAGCCGAGTGCCACGATCACGATGGCCGGGTGATATTGTTTCAGCAGTTTGGCGTAACGTTGCCGTCCGCCCAGTGTGGTCTCGCCGCTGATGCTGGCATTCACGATCCTGAATGGGTAATGACCGCGATCAAGTTCCTGTTGCAACAGCCTGGGCCAGCTATCCTTCGTGTCTATGCCGTAACCTGCTGATAGACTGTCGCCGAATATCAGGACATTTTCAGGGGCGGATGCGGCCTGAACCGCTCCGGGCAGGCCGAGCGCGGCAAATAGCAAAGCGTGCTTTATGACAGTCAGAATCGACGAGGATATATTTTTCATGGCAGCGATTGTGCGGGCGGTTAAGCTGAGTAAGCAAGTGTTAAGTGGCGAGTCGCCCCTGGTCATCTTGCATGAAGTCAATTTCGAAGTGACAGCGGGCGAGAGTCTGGCCATAGTCGGCGCTTCCGGTTCGGGTAAATCCACCCTGCTGGGTCTGCTGGCCGGCCTTGATGTGCCGAGCAGCGGCAGTGTCTGGCTTGCAGGTGCAGACCTGTTTGCGCTGGATGAAGATGGTCGCGCCCGTTTGCGCGGCGAACTGGCGGGTTTTGTGTTTCAGTCGTTTCAGTTGCTGCCCGCGCTCACCGCGCTGGATAACGTCATGCTGCCGCTGGAGTTGCGCGGTGTGGCTGATGCGCGGCAACGTGCCGAGACGTCGCTGCACCAGGTGGGACTCGCCGCCCGCGCCCATCATTTACCTAAACACCTGTCAGGCGGCGAACAACAGCGCGTGGCGCTGGCACGCGCCTTCGTCAGTCAGCCGAAAATCCTGTTTGCAGATGAGCCGACAGGGAATCTTGACGCGGCGACCGGTGCGCAGGTAATCGACTTGATGCTGGAACTCAATCGCGTGCAAGGCACGACCCTGATCCTGGTGACACACGATGAACTGCTGTCCCGGCGTTGCGGCAAACAGCTGCGCCTTGAAGCGGGGCGGGTGATGGATTGACTATGAATCTATTCCGCCTGTCCATCAATCTCCTGCACCGCGACTGGCGGGCGGGGGAATGGCGTGTGCTGCTGCTGGCGCTGGTGCTGGCCGTGGGCAGTCTCGCCACAGTCGGGCTGTTTGCCGATCGGGTGCGGCAGGCA
>JAUSLX010000204.1 GCA_030645775.1 Gallionella sp.
CCTAAAAAAGCAGTTGTCCGCAGATTACACAGATTAAAACTGATTAAACGAAGGCTTACAAATAACTTATTGCAATCCATCAGGTGAAAGCGCTAACACCCGTAACCATTTGAAAATCTGCGTAAATCTGCGTAATCTGCGGACTGAACTGAGATTTTAAGGTTTAAGGATAAGCCGCCTGCATGCGCTGCGGCAGGCGATAAACACCCTCTGCCGCTTCATATCACCCATCAGCCAGAAACGACAAGGGGCACGACTAGCGTGCCCCTTGAACAGATCAATTTCTTCACAAGCGGCCGAAAAGCGATGGCCGTACTACCTTTACCATTCCACGCCTTACGGGCTCGGCTCAGTTCTTTTGCTCAACCCTGCAACTGCTGTTATTCACTTTCCCGTCCGGCATGACCGTGTTGCAAAAAATCGCTCCGGATAATGCGGCTCCCGCCATATTAGCACCGGACAAATCCGCATCAGACAAATCCGCATTCAGCAAAATCGCGCCGGTCAGATTAGCGCGTTCCAGTTGTGCGCCACGCAGCGTAGCCTTACTCAGATTAGCTTCTGTCAGATTCGCTTGCGACAGGTTAGCGCTGGTAAGATTGGCGCGTGCCAGATTTGCTTCTGTCAGATTTGCCTTGCCGAGATTGGCTTTGAACAAATTGGCTTGCGCCAGATTGGCCATGTAAAGCTGCGCACCGGATAAATTGGCCGAACCGAGATTAGCCTCCGCCAACGAGGCATTCAGACATACACTGCGCGGCTGAATGAGACAACCATTGACAGACGCCTCCCCAAACACGGCCTGAACCGCCGTAACAGCGGTTTTTGCAGGACAATTTGCACCGCTGTTTATGATGCCATTCGGCATTACGGTACGGCAAAACACCGCTTTGCCGAACTTGGCTCCGTTAATTTCTGCATTGCTCAGATCGGTATCGGTGAGATTGGTCTCACTCAGATTGGCATTTTTAAGCTTGGCGCCGGTCAGGTTGGCGCCGGTCAGGTTAGCACCGGTCAAATCGGCGTTATATAGCGTAATACCCGCCATATTCGCTTCGGTGAAATTACCCCCCATCAACTTGCCGTGATAAATGTTTGCGCCCTGCAGATTGGCCTTGGTCAAATTAGCCTTGGACAGATCACCCTCCACCAGCTGAGCTTCCTGCAGGTTGGCATTCTCCAGATTTTTTCCGGAAAACTGAGCATGCGGACACTGCGTGTGCGGGATGATCGAACACTCGATCCAACCGGCATTAGCGCCAAACGAAGTCAACAATAACAGTGATCCCAATAAAACTTTTTTCAAAATATTCTCCAATGGAAGTTGCAAAGGTCATCGAACCTTATACGCACGTGCAAACCATGCACGCGCCATCTGACGAACAATATTACAAAAAGTTCAAAGCTGCGGATGCGCGCGCTGCAAATTGTCATGCAACTTATTCAGCGCATCCAGATAGGCCTGAGCAGAAGCCACCACGATATCGGTATCCGCGCCTTGTCCGTTAACGATGCGCCCTCCCTTAGCCAGACGCACGGTCACTTCACCCTGCGCATCGGTGCCACTGGTGATGTTATTCACTGAATACAGTTGCAACTCCGTGCCGCTATGCACGATGTGCTCAATCGCCTTGAAAGTCGCATCCACCGGTCCGCCACCTTGCATCTCGGCTTCGTGTTGTTCATTGCCTATGCTTATTCTCACCCGGGCGACAGGCAAAATTCCGGTTTCACTGTGGGCGCGCAACGCAAGCAAACGATAATGTTCACTGACTTCTGCAATGGCTTCATCACTCACCAAAGCCTGCAAGTCCTCATCAAAGATTTCATGTTTGCGATCAGCCAATTCCTTGAAACGCTGGAACGCCGCATTGAATGCCTCTTCCGAAGCAAATTCGATGTTCAACACGGTGAAACGCTGGCGCAAGGCATTGCGGCCCGAAAGCTTGCCCAGCGTCAGCTTATTGGCATTCCAGCCCACATCTTCGGCACGCATGATCTCATAAGTTTCCCTGTGTTTGAGCACACCGTCCTGATGAATCCCTGACTCGTGTGCAAAGGCATTCGCACCCACGATCGCCTTGTTCGGCTGCACCGGATAGCCGGTAATACTGGAAACCAGTTTGGAAGTCGGCACGATCTGGGTGGTGTCGATACGTGTTTCCAGATTGAATACATCACGACGGGTTTTTATCGCCATGACGATTTCTTCCAGCGAGGCATTACCGGCGCGTTCACCCAGACCATTGATGGTGCATTCAACCTGACGCGCACCATTCATCACTGCGGACAGGGAATTCGCCACGGCCAGACCCAGATCGTTATGACAATGGGTGGACCAGATCACCTGGTCCGAATTCGGCACGCGCTCTATCAATTGTTTGATGCGCTCGCCCCATGCCGCAGGAATGGAATAACCAACCGTATCCGGCACATTCAGCGTCCTGGCACCGGCCTGGATCACCGCATCGAATACACGCACCAGAAAATCCATCTCCGAACGCACCGCATCCTCGGCGGAAAATTCCACATCGTCGGTATATTCCAGCGCCCATTTCACCGCAGCCACAGCACGTTCGACCACCTGATCCTCGCTCATGCGCAATTTGTGCTGCATATGTATCGGGCTGGTAGCAATGAAGGTATGGATACGGCCCGATCTGGCGGGCTGAATTGCCTCACCTGCACGGCGCACATCATTTTCGCTGGCTCGTGCCAGCGAACATACCGTCGCGTCCTTGACTGTTTCAGCAACCGCACGGACCGCTGCAAAATCGCCCGGACTGGCGGCAGCAAAACCCGCTTCGATCACATCCACGCCCAATTTTTCCAACTGCCGTGCAATGCGTATTTTCTTTTCACGGGTCATGGCCGCACCCGGACTTTGTTCGCCATCACGCAAAGTGGTGTCGAATATAATTAACTGGTTTGTCATGCTGAACTCCTGATGAAATAGATTAACCTGCGCAATCACTGCGGATTGACGCACTTGATACTTCAGATTTCGGGTATAGGATTAGCGCGCGCCGCGCAGCAACAACGCCGCCAGCAAGCTGAATGTGGAATGAAGCTGAGAGATTTGGCGTGAAAAATGCATGTCGCGAATATAACGAGTTTTAACGACTCACGCAATGGGCTTGCTGCGCCGCCGCACAAACCACATCACAAAGCCTGACAAGGCATAGCAAAGAAACAAGCCGAATAATACGCGCGGGGGATCGCTGGAAATCAGCACAAAGAACAGCGCCGCGAGAAAAATCACCAGAAACGGCACACTCTTGCGCATATTGATGGTTTTGAAGCTGTAAAACGGCAGATTGCTGACCATGCTCAAACCGGCAAATACCGTTAGTGCTGCGGCATACCAACGCAACGATTCACCGCTATATCCGTAATCCAGCATCACCCAGACAAAACCCGCCACCAAAGCAGCCGCCGCCGGGCTGGGCAAGCCCTGGAAATAATTTTTATCGACAACGTCGATATTGGTATTGAAGCGCGCCAGACGCAAGGCCGTCGCTACGCAATAAATAAAAGCGGCAAACCATCCCCATTTGCCCATGCCCTTCAATGCCCATTCGTACATGACCAACGAGGGCGCAACGCCGAATGAAACCATATCAGACAAGCTGTCGTATTCCGCACCGAATTCACTTTGCGTGTGCGTCATGCGCGCCACACGCCCATCCAGCCCGTCCAGCACCATGGCGATAAAAATCGCCACCGCCGCATACTCGAATCTGCCATTCATCGCCTGCACGATGGCATAGAAACCCGCAAACAGCGCGCCCGTAGTAAATAAATTGGGCAACAGATAGATGCCCCGGCGGCGCAGATTCATCGGCTTGCGTGTGTTGTATTCGTCCATGACCGAAGATTAACCGTTTTGCGCCCATACCGCCAGTCTTAACCTGCTCAAACGGCTACGATGAAATAACGTTTTATTGAGAATAGAAATGCAGAAGGGGGAAGAGCAGGGATTTCCCCTTTACCCTTCCCCCTTGGCCCTTCTCGCTACTAGTTCTTCGACTGATCGACCAGCTTGTTCTTGCCGATCCACGGCATCATCGCGCGCAACTGACCACCGACCACTTCGATCGGGTGTTCAGCATTCAGACGACGACGCGCGGTCATTTCCGGATAGTTGGTACGGCCTTCCAGAATAAACTGCTTGGCGTAATTGCCGTTCTGGATGTTGGTCAGGCATTCCTTCATTGCAGCACGCGCCTGATCTGCAATCACGCGGTGGCCTGTAACGTATTCACCGTATTCAGCATTGTTGGAGATCGAATAGTTCATATTGGCAATACCGCCTTCGTACATCAGATCGACGATCAGCTTCAGTTCGTGCAAACATTCGAAGTACGCCATTTCAGGTGCGTAACCCGCTTCAGTCAGCGTTTCAAAACCGGCCTTAACCAGTTCAACCGCGCCACCGCACAACACAGCCTGTTCGCCGAACAAGTCTGTTTCAGTTTCTTCGCGGAAATTGGTTTCGATCACGCCACCCTTGGTGCCGCCGTTTGCTGCCGCATAGGACAGCGCGATGTCGCGCGCACGGCCTGACTTGTCCTGAAATACCGCGATCAGGCTGGGTACGCCGCCGCCCTTGAGGTATTCGGAACGCACGGTATGGCCGGGGCCTTTAGGTGCGATCATGATCACGTCCACGTCGGTGCGTGGCACGACCTGGTTGTAATGCACGTTGAAACCGTGCGCGAACGCCAGCGCCGCACCGGCCTTCATGTTGGGCGCGATATCGCGGTGATAAACTTCAGGAATGGTTTCATCCGGCAACAGCATCATCACTACATCAGCCGCCTTAACCGCTTCTGCCACTTCTGCCACGTTCAGACCGGCAGCTTGCGCCTTGGCCCAGGAGGCGCCGTCTTTGCGCAGCCCGACCGTCACGTTAACACCGGAGTCACGCAGGTTTTGCGCGTGTGCGTGGCCTTGCGAGCCGTAGCCCACGATGGTGACTTGTTTGCCCTTGATCAATGACAGGTCTGCATCTTTATCGTAAAAAACTTTCATGTTGCCCTCTATAAAAAATAAAAAATCAGTTGGTAGTCGCTAGACGTTAGTTATTAGTTTTCGTTGTCCGCTGTTTATATGCGGGTTTAACTACTGACTAGCGACTAGCGTCTAACGGCTATTTTTCTTCTACAAGCTCAAAATCCTGTTTCCACGCCCGATACCGGACGCGCCGGTACGTACCGTTTCCAGAATCAGGTCACGGCCAATTGCATCGATAAAACTATCCAGCTTGACACGCGCACCCGTCAATTCGATGGTGTAGGTGTGATCCGACACGTCCAGAATGCGCCCGCGAAAAATATCTGTCAGACGCTTCAGCTCTTCGCGCGCCTCGCCCTCCGCGCGCAGCTTGACCAGCATCAACTCGCGTTCGATATGCTCACCTTCGCTCAAGTCCATCACCGACACCACATCGATCAGTTTATTGAGTTGCTTGGTGATCTGTTCGATGATGGCATCCGAACCGCTGGTGACAATCGTCATACGCGACAACGTTGCGTCTTCGGTCGGCGCCACCGTCAGCGACTCGATATTATAACCGCGCGCCGAGAACAATCCCGCCACGCGGGACAAGGCACCCGCTTCGTTTTCCATCAACAAAGAAATGATATGGCGCATTACAAATCCTCCGCCAGAACAACTTCAGACAAACCCTTGCCGCCAGGCACCATAGGGAACACGTTTTCGGTCGAGTCCGTACGAAAATCCATGAACACCAAGTCATTCTTGCGAGAAAAGGCTTCTTTCATCGCAGGTTCCACATCAGCAGGATTGTCGATACGCATGCCGATATGACCATACGCCTCGGCCAATTTCACAAAATCCGGCAATGCATCCATATAAGATTCCGAAAAACGGTTGCCGTGGAAGAATTCCTGCCACTGCCGCACCATGCCCAGATAGCCGTTATTCAGCGACAGCACCTTGATCGGCAAATGATATTGCTTGCAGGTGGACAATTCCTGAATATTCATCTGGATACTACCCTCACCCGTCACGCACGCCACCGTCTCACCCGGATGTTTGAGCTGCACACCCATCGCCGCCGGCAATCCAAAACCCATCGTACCCAGACCGCCGGAGTTGATCCAGCGACGCGGATGATTGAATTTGTAATACTGTGCCGCCCACATCTGGTGCTGCCCCACATCGGAGGTGACAAACGCATCACCGCCGGTCAGCTTGTGCAGCGTCTCGATCACGAATTGCGGCTTGATGATTTCACTGGAGTTTTTGTAGCGCAATCCACCCCCTGTCACACGCCATTCATCGACCTGCTTCCACCATGCCGCCATTTCAGCCGCATCCGGCTTCTGGCGACTCGCACGTAACACTTCCAGCAATTCCGTCAGCACCAGCTTCAAATCACCGACTATCGGCACATCCACCT
>JAUSLX010000214.1 GCA_030645775.1 Gallionella sp.
TCAAGGGGGGGCGGTGGCACAAAGCGGGCATTTCCGGGACGCGTGCCGCCTATCCAATTCTGGCTGCGGCGAAATTCGCCCGGCGTTTTATCGCTGCCTCTGCCGCGTGCCATAAGATGAACATGCATCTCACGCAACAGCCGGTTGCACAAAGGAAAGTCAGCGCGCAGGCGCTCCATGCCATATTCCAGTGCGGCAATATAATTGGAGACTTCGACCACATCGTCAAACGGCACGCCGGGTGCTTCGTCCATTTCAAACAACAGCAGGTCAGACAATGAAGATTGCGTGCCTTCGATTTGTGAGGACAACACGGCTTCACGGCGTACATAGGCATACAAAAAAAGCTGCGGGTCGGGCAGCAGCGTGCTTACACTGTCGAGCCGACCAATAGCGAGAGTGGCTCGTTCAAGCAGATGTTGCCGTGCGCCGGTTAATTCAAGCGGAGGGGCAGGAGGCAAAGGAGATGGCACAAAGGCATTCACGATTTCACCACCCGCTGGGCTTGAGCTGTATCGTCCGGTGATGTCTCTGAACATGAAGTGAAATCCTTTAATAAGAAAACCTGTTAGTTAAATTTTAGCCTACTTCTTAAATAAACCCCATCATTTTCAGGTGCGCTTCAACCTTGGCGTTCAGTGCTGCCACGTCGTTTGCCAATTGCGGCAACGGTTCGGCGTAGCGTTCTGCGAGTTGCTTGATGCGTCCGGTCAGTGCTTGCGATACGCGGTCTAGCTCGGTCTGCACATCGGCGGCGAGGGTGGTGAGCCACTTGTCATCCACCACCAAGGTTTTGATGTCCTCCGTGGTGAGTTTGGCATATTGGGCAGCGACTTTCGCATCCAGTAGCTTTTGTGCATCCTTCACCTTCTTGTTGGCAGCGGATTCCTGCTCGATGAGTGATAAATAGTTTGCCAAGATGGCACATTCTTCAGCGTTGTCGGTGGATGCGCTACGCTTATCCACCCTACTGATGTCTTTGAGACGTGCGGCAACCGTTGCCTTTGTCAGTTTGCCCTTTTCATTTTTTGCTTCAGCTAACAACCCCTCTTCGCCGCCATGCTCCTCATCCAGTTCTTCCAGTTGGCGGGAGATGGCATCGCGTCCGGCTTCCAGCTGTTCAATCGCCTCACGCTCAGCGGCGAAGTAACGGGCGATAATGAGTGATGGCGGTATCAGTCCATTGCTGGCATCGTTCCCCGCCTGCCAGCCATCAGCCGTAATCAGGTAGGCGTCGTCCTGCATGATGTCTGACCAGTAGCTCATCAGGTGCTGGTACACGTCATATTTGTCTATCAGCTGCACTTGATTGAAGGTTTGCAGCAAGTCCTCTGACAGCAGGTCAATCAACGGCTTGGGGTGCGTGTCCTGCGAAATCCCTTTCAATCGGGCAATGTTGTTCGCGCGCCATTGCTGGAACAGGGTGCTGACCGATTGCGTGTAGCTGACAAATTCGGGATGGGCGAAGATAGTGGGCTTGACCTGCGCCGCCGCCACTTTCATCTGGCTATATCCCCTCTCCCCCAGCCCCTCTCCCGCCTGCGGGCGAGGGGAGAAAAGTTGCTTCTGCAAAGTGGGGAACACTTGCCAGTAGTCCGACATGCCGTCCACATCCACGTTAGGGATGCCACCCTTCAAGTGTGCCGCAATGTCTTGCAGGTCTTCCGCCTCCGAGCTGTCGATGTAGCGCGGGATATTCAGGTTGTAGTCGTTAGCCTCGATTTCCGCCACGCCGACCATGCGCGAAAACTTCGGGATTTCCAGCTGCTTGTTGAACACGTCCACGATTTTGTGGATGTCCTGATGGCGCAGGCGGTTCTTGTTGCCGTCTTTCACGAATCCCTTGCTGGCATCAATCATGAACAGGCCGGTGCGACCGGCTGCATTTTCCTTATCCAGTACGATGATGCAGGCGGGGATGCCTGTGCCATAAAACAGATTGGCAGGCAGGCCGATGATGCCCTTGATATAGCCACGGCGGATGATGTTGCGGCGGATGCCACCCTCGGCATTGCCACGGAACAGCACGCCATGCGGCAGAATCACCGCGCCCTTGCCGGTACTCTTGAGCGAACGGATGATGTGCAGCAGAAAGGCGTAGTCGCCGTTCTTGTCGGGCGGTATGCCATCGACAAAACGCTCATACAAATCGTTGGCAGGGTCAAAACCGTTGCTCCACGCCTTGGTGGAAAACGGCGGATTGGCAACCACGAAATCATGTAGCTTGAGGCCACCGCTCCCGTCCTTGAAATGCGGACTGGACAGCGTGTTGTCCTGCCAGATTTCCGCCGTCGGGTTGTCGTGCAGAATCATGTTCATCTTGGCTAACGCTGCGGTAGCGTTGTCCATTTCCTGCCCGTAGATGGTGACACCCGTTTGAGACTCATCCGCAGCCTTCAGTAACAGTGAACCGGAACCACATGCGGGGTCGTAAATAGTCTGGCTCTGACTGGTGGTGGCATTGATGCCGATGACCTTCGCCATGATGCGCGAGACTTCCGCAGGCGTATAGAACTGCCCCTTGCTCTTGCCGGATTCGGTGGCAAAGTGGCGCATCAGGTATTCGTAGGCATCGCCCAGGATGTCGTCGCCCTCGGCGCGGTTGTTGCTGAAGTTCAGGCCGGGGGAATCGAAGATGCTAACCAGATTGGACAGGCGGTCTTGCATGTCCTTGCCTTTGCCCAGCTTGTCGGCATCGTTGAAGTCGGCAACGTCAATCACGCCTTTGAGGTCGTTGGCTTCGGCAAGCCTTGCGATAATCTTGTTTAACTTGTCGCCGATTTCCTTGTCGCCCTTGAGAGCCAACATATCCTTGAAGCTACCGCCTTCGGGAACCTCAATCAACGCATCGGGCTGACCGGCATATTTATCTGAAACGTATTTGACGAACAGCAGCACCAGCACGTAGTCCTTGTACTGGCTGGCATCCATCCCCCCACGGAGTTCATCACAACCGCGCCATAAAGAGCTATAGAGTTCGGATTTCTTGATTGCCATGCGTATTTATCCTGTGTGGTGCTGTTACGTTATTTCAGCTGGCGAATTATGCAGTGAATTGAAAGCATCCGTAACGATCTGATGCCCGGTAAAACACAAAACCCCCGCCATCTCGCAGATGAACAGGGGTTTGCATGACATTCCGGACGGTTTAGACGTTAAACAGGAAATTCAGCACATCGCCATCATGCACCACATATTCCTTGCCTTCGACGCGCATCTTGCCCTTTTCCTTGGCGCCAGACTCGCCGCCGCAAGCGATGAAATCGGCATAGGAGATAGTCTGGGCGCGAATGAAGCCGCGCTCGAAGTCGGTGTGGATCACGCCGGCTGCCTGCGGTGCGGTGTCGCCCTTGTGGATGGTCCAGGCGCGCACTTCTTTCACGCCGGCGGTGAAGTAGGTTTGCAGCCCCAGCAAGTCGTAACCGGTGCGGATCAGTTTATCCAAACCGGGTTCATCGAAGCCCAGATCGGCCAGGAATTCAAGTTTGTCGGCATCGTCCAGATCGGCCAGTTCCGCTTCGATCTTGGCGCAAAGGGCGACCACCGGCGCACCTTCCTTCGCCGCATGTTCGCGCAGCCTATCCAGATGCGGATTATTTTCGAAGCCGTCTTCCAGCACATTGCCGACGTACATCGCGGGCTTGATGGTCAGCATGCACAAGGGCTTGATGATTTCCTTGTCGTCATCGCTCAAACCGGCGGTGCGCGCGGGACGACCCTCGTTCAGATGCGGCAGCAGTTTTTCCAGCACTGCTACCAGCTTGATCGCGTCCTTGTCGCCGGACTTGGCCTTCTTGCCTTCGCGATGCAGGGTACGCTCGACCACCGCCATATCGGCCAGCGCCAGTTCGGTGAGGATGACCTCGATATCCGACAAGGGATCGACGCGACCGGCGACGTGAACGACATTCTCGTCTTCGAAGCAGCGCACCACGTTAACGATGGCATCGGTCTCGCGGATATTGGCGAGGAACTGGTTGCCCAGCCCCTCGCCCTTGGAGGCACCCGCCACCAGCCCGGCGATATCGACGAATTCGACGATGGCCGGTTGCATGCGTTGCGGTTTGACGATCCTGGCCAGCTCGGCCATGCGCGGATCCGGCACTTCGACGATGCCGATGTTAGGCTCGATGGTGCAAAAGGGATAATTCTCCGCCGCGATACCCGCCTTGGTCAGCGCATTAAACAGCGTGGATTTGCCTACGTTAGGCAGGCCGACGATTCCGCATTTCAAACTCATGGTTGTTTCCTTTAAATAACAGGACTGAGGATCGAGGACTAAGCACTCAGTCCTCAGTCCTCAGTCCTCAGTCCTCACTTAGTCCTCACTTAGTCCTCACGTAGTCCTCACTTAGTCCTCAGTCCTGATGACTATGCAGCTTCAACATTGCCGCTTCGGTTTTTCCATCTATCACCAGATGCGCGATATGCTGCGCCTGTTGCATGGCTTCTTCTATCAATTCACGTTCTTCGCGACGCGGGGCATTCAACACATAGTTGACGACCTCGGCCCGATCACCGGGATGGCCTATCCCCAGGCGCAGACGCCAGAAATCCTTGGTGCCGAGCTGCGCGATGATGTCTTTCAGCCCGTTGTGGCCGCCGTGGCCGCCGCCCGTTTTCAGACGCGCGATGCCGGGCTGCAAATCGAGTTCATCATGCACCACCAGTATCTCTGCCGGGGTGATTTTGTAGAATTGTGCCATGGCCGCAACGGCGCGCCCGCTCAGGTTCATGAAGGTCTGCGGCTTGAGCAACCAAACCTCATGACCATGCAACTGGCCGCGTGTCGCCAGCCCGTGAAATCTGGCTTCACTCTTGAAAGCGAGATTTTCGTCACGCGCGAGTTCATCCACCCACCAGAAACCAACATTATGGCGGGTAGCCTCATATTCACGCCCGGGATTTCCCAGGCCGACAATTAAACGTATTGGGTTCATCTAGCGTAAACCTCGCGCAGCGATTCGTTTGCCCTTTCCCTCGCTCTTGTACCCTTTAGGGTGTGCGGGGGAAAGTTGGAAAGGGGGAGAGCGTAGCGAGGTGGCTCGGGCATGGCAAAGTCGCCATGCACGTTGTTCAAAACAAAAACCCGCCATGCCGGGATCAGCAATGACGGGTTTCAAAGGATAAATTCCCTGTTACTTGGCAGCGTCTGTTTCTGCTGAAGCCGCTTCAACAGCGCCACGCGGAACGTGTACTGTCGCAACCACTGCTTCGCCGGTATGCGTGCCATGAGAGGCCAGCTCTACGCCCTTAGGCAGCTTCAAATCCTGCAAGTGTACTGAGTGACCCATTTCCAGGCCGCCCAGATCGACTTCAACGAAAGCTGGCAAGTCAGCTGGCAGACAAGTGACATCCACATCAATCATGACGTGGCTGATCTTGCCGCCGCCGGTCTTCACGGCAGGTGAAGTATCGGCATTGACAAAATGCAAAGGCACTTTGATATGAATCTTGTGGCTCAAATCCACGCGCTGGAAGTCAATGTGCTGAACTTGCTGGCGGAACGGATGGTTTACGAAAGCGCGCAATTGCACGGATTCAGGCTTGCCGTCCAGATTCAGCGTCAGCACTGAAGCATGAAAGGATTCTGCACGCAATTTGTAATACAGTTCGTTATGGTCCATATCGATCATGACCGCATCACCCGAACCATAAACTACGCCTGGTACACGACCGGCCTTACGCAGACGGCGGCTCGCACCCGTACCTTGCGTTTTGCGTGTTGTTGCATTGATTTCAATTTTCATTTTCTACTTCTCCAAAATAGAGCCGTCCGCGACCAGGCGACTCAAACAGACGGCAACCAACATGGTTGCCGCTAAAACCTTATTCTGTGAACAGCGAGCTGACCGATTCTTCGTTGTTGATACGGCGTATCGTTTCCGCCATCAATTCAGCGGTGCTCAACTGACGTATACGCTTGCACTTCTGAGCCGCTTCCGACAAAGGAATGGTATCGGTTACCACCAATTCGTCAATTTCTGAATTTTCGATGCGCTCTATGGCCGGACCGGACAATACCGGATGCGTACAGTAAGCCAGCACGCGCGTAGCGCCCTTTTCCTTCAGCGCTTTTGCCGCTTCGCACAAGGTATTGGCCGTATCCACCAGATCATCCATGATCAAACAGGTGCGTCCGGACACTTCGCCGATGATATTCATCACCTTGGCCACGTTCGGCTTGGGGCGACGCTTGTCGATAATGGCAAGGTCAGCATCCATCTGCTTGGCCAGCGCACGGGCACGCACTACGCCGCCCACGTCCGGTGAAACCACGATTAAATTGGGATAATTCTGACGCCATACGTCGGCCAGCAGAATCGGGCTGGCGTAGATGTTATCCACGGGAATATCGAAGAAACCCTGAATCTGGTCGGAGTGCAAATCCATGGTCAGCAAGCGATCCACGCCGGCACTGGTGAGCATATCGGCGACCAGCTTGGCGGTAATGGCGACACGCGCCGAACGCGGGCGTCTGTCCTGGCGCGCGTAGCCAAAATATGGCATCGCGGCGGTAATGCGTCCGGCTGAGGCGCGTTTGAGCGCGTCCGCCATCACCATCACTTCCATCAGATTATCATTGGTCGGCGCACAGGAGGATTGCAGAATAAACACATCCTTACCGCGCACATTCTCAAGGAGCTCCACCATCACTTCGCCGTCGGAGAAACGAGCGACTGTCGCACGACCCAGTTTGATATCCAGTTGCCGCGCAACTGCATCGGCAAGCTTGGGATTGGCATTACCAGTGAACACCATCAAGCTATCGTAGGACACGTGAACCCCTTAATGAATAAAACCAAAAGGGCACATATGTGCCCTAATTGTGGCTGGGGAGGCAGGGATCGAACCTGCGAATGCCGGAATCAAAATCCGGTGCCTTACCACTTGGCGACTCCCCAATAACTCAACTCAGCACCCACTCATGCAAGGGATGCTTTAATAAACCTTGTACTGCCACGCCGCGCATATCGCGCGGCAACTGCTGCAAAACTGCTTCGGCAGCACTGCGACTGGAAAACTCGGCGAATACACACGCACCGGAACCGGTCATCATTGCCTTGCCATACCTGGCCAGCTCGGCAATATAAGCTGCCACTTCCGGGTAGAGACTGCACACCACGGATTGCAAGTCATTTCGACAGTGCTGCAACGAGAGGGCGCGAATTATTATCGAAACTGAGTCGCGTGTCAATTCAGGATGCGTAAATATTTTTGCGGTCGGTACATGCACCGGCGGAAATAGCACCACATACCAGGCTTCCGGCAAGTCATAAGCCTGCAATTTTTCGCCCACCCCTTCGGCAAATGCATTCTCGCCAAACACAAACACCGGCACATCCGCCCCCAGTTGCAAGCCCACGGACATCAGTTGTTCACGCGACAAATTCAATGACCACAAGCAATTGAGCGCAATCAGAGTGGTTGCCGCATCCGAGCTGCCGCCCCCCAACCCCCCGCCCATCGGAATGCGCTTTTCCACCTCGATGTCCACCCCCAGCGCGCAGCCCGTCTCTTTTTGCAATAATTTTGCAGCGCGCACACATAAATCCTGTTCTTCGGGTACGCCTTCAATTTCATTGACGCGATGCACTTCACCGTCTTCACGCAAGCTGAAATGCAGTGTGTCGGCAAGATCGATGAAACGGAACAGGGTTTGCAACAAATGATAGCCGTCCTCACGCCGTCCGGTGACATGCAGGAACAGATTCAATTTGGCGGGTGCCGTACATGATAAATGTCGGGATGAATCCCGACCTACGCCTTCCCCCTTATCCCTTATCATTCCGGGTTCCATTCCCATTCGTCTATCAGCAGCACCACCTGTAAATTCTCACGCGACAATTGCAAACGTGTCGGCAGACTGTCCGCCTTGTCGTCCGCATAGTTCAGATAGCGCACCTCCCAGCCATCCTGATGCAACACGGTCAGCCGCCCCAACCCGTCCCGTTCAAGCAGTGCGTCATTCTCCGCCGCCATGCCCAATATCCAGTGATGCAAGCCGTCCAACTGCAAGCGCCAGCCCAACACCTGCATCATCAACGCCTCGACATCCGAGTCACTATAGTGCCTGTCGCCCTCATCAAGCGTTGCCTGCCCGGCATCGCGATAAATGCGTGCCGCCGTCTGACCGAGCGGCGTAAGCAACAATATTTCATCGCTTTGCGCCTGATGCACCCAGCGCAACCCGGCTGAATCCCGCGTACCGTTATGTTTGATTGAAATACGGCCATTCATCGCGAACGGGGCGGATTCGGACTGCATCGGACGGATTGCGGCAGGCTGCGATGCGCAACCGCTCAACAACAGAAAAATCAGCAAGTAACGAATCAAGGCAGCAACCGTTTCATCACGGCTTGCAGCGGTGCATTGTCGGGATGAGCCTTGAGACTGTCCTGCCAGATTTTTGTGGCTTCCGCCTTATCGCCACGCGCCCACAACACCTCGCCCAGGTGGGCGGCAATTTCAGGATCGGGATTACCCGCAAACGCGCGCCTCAACATCTGCACGCTCTCGTCCAGCTTACCGCTGCGAAAGTACGCCCAGCCCACGCTGTCCATGACAGCAAGATCGTCCGGAGCCAGCTCCAGTGCTTTTTCTACTAACGCGAGCGCTTCAGCAATCCGCACATTGCGCTCCAGCAGGCTATAGCCCAGCGCATTGTAGGCATGCGCGTGATCCGGTTTGATCTGGATCAGCTTGCGCAACAATTTCTCGGATTCATCGTATTTACCCAGCTTCTCACCCGTCATCGCGGCTTCATAAAGCAGTTCGGGATGATGGGGAAATTTCACCAGCCCTTGCTGCAGCACCTGATAGGCTTCAGAAAATTGCAGCGCCTCGCGCAGCAATTGCGCCTCTATCATCAGCAATTGCACGCGCTGCTGACTGCTCGTGGCCTGGGCTTGCTGCAAATGCTGGCGCGCCTCGTCCAGTTTGCCGCGTTTGTTCAGCAAATACACCATGCGTAACTGCGCCGAGAAAAGATATTCGCCTGCCTTCACTTCACGGTAATGCGCAAGCGCTTCGTCCTCATCTTCTTTCGCTTCACTCAACTGCCCGAGAAAATACTCTGCGCCGTCCTGACCTTTCCCGCCCTTGGCCAGCGTCTGCCTGAGCTGCGCTTCCGCACCGGAAAAGTCGTTTAACTGCAAGGAAATCAGCGCAGCAGCAAAGGCCAGATCAACATCGTCCGGGCTTGCACGGAGCAACTGCTGAAATTCATCACGCGCGGCTTTATATTGCTTCTGCTCCAGCAAGGCACGGGCATATTGCAAACGGATTTGACTCGCCTGCGGATAGCCGGACAAATAGCGGCGCAACAACTCCAGACCTTGCTGCGGCGCACTCCTGCGCAACAACTGCGCTTCCAGCGCAACAGGCGTATCCCACTCCGGGCGCAACTTGCGCGCCTGACGCGCTTCGTTCAGCGCGAGCATCTCGTCACTGGCGGCCACCGCCAATTGCGCCACGACCAGATGTGCTTCTGCCACCTCCGGGTAGGAGGCTGCCAGCCCGCGCATCAGTTGCAATACCGCCGCCTTGTCAGGATAAGAAGACATCATCGGGTAGAGTTGCAAAAAAGTTTTCCCCACGTCCGGCTCGTCTGCCTTGAGCACCTTGGTAAACTCCAGACGCGCTTCTTCCAGTCTGCCGCCACGCAACAAAAGCGAGGACAGCATGCGCGTCGCCATCGTCGCCGCAGGTTCCACTTCCTGCCAGAACCTGAAGGCATCAATGGCCTTGTTCATATCGCCCGACTCCAGTGAGAATTGCGCGGCGCGCTTGGCCAGACGCGGGTCGCGGGTTCTCCGGGCAATATCTGCGCTGCCTTCCACCGCCAGCGCCTTGTGTCCGCGCTGATTGGCGATTTCAGTCAGCAGATATTCGTACAGCAGTTCATCGCTCAGCTCGACATTAGGCAAGACCGGCGCGACCTCTGCAATCGGCTCGGGCTCGGGCGCAGCCGTCACGGCCTGCTCAGGCTGTGACGACACGGCAGGTTTGGGCGCTTGCGCGCACGCGCCCAACAGCAAACTGGCGAAAATCAGGTAGTTGAAATTGTTCATGGCATGACAGCTTTTGATGCGGATGCACATATTAGGTTATATTCAGCTCAATCTACAACTACAGCCGCCACTTACTTTGTCGAACACAACCCCTGAAATAACACTTTCCGCGCGCAATCTGTCACGCCGCTTCGGCAGCCGGCAAGTCATTTATGACGTTACGCTGGAATTGAAGCGCGGCGAAGTGCTCGGCCTGCTTGGACACAACGGTGCGGGCAAGAGCACCACACTACAAATGCTGACCGGCTGTTTGTTACCAGACAGCGGTGAAATCGAGATCTGCGGCTTTGATTTACGCAAACGATCCACGCTGGCCAAGGCTCACCTCGGCTATCTGCCGGAGACGCCGCCCCTGTATCGCGAGCTTTGCGTGCATGATTACCTGACGTTTGCGGCGCGCCTGCGCGGCGTGGAATCGAGCGCCGTTCCTGCTGCACTCACACAAACCCTGCAGCGCTGCGGACTGGATTCCGTCAGACAAAAAATAATTTCCACCCTCTCGAAAGGTTATCAGCAACGTGTCGGCATCGCACAGGCCATTATTCACAATCCGGCCGTCATCGTGCTGGACGAACCCACCGTCGGTCTGGATCCCACACAGATTCGCGACATCCGCACGCTGATCCGCGAACTGGGAGAGGCGCACAGCGTGATTCTGTCCACGCATCTGCTTAACGAAGTGGAAAGCGTGTGCGACCGCGTGGAAATCATGCAGCACGGCCGCCTGATCTATGGCGACTCCAGTGTACGCATGCAGCACTACGGCCAGGTATCCGGATTCATCATCAGCCTGCGCCATCCCCCCGCACTGAGCGAACTGGAAGCCATACCCGGTGTCAGCCGGGTCGAGCAACTGTCTCCCGAACAGTTTCGTGTCTTCCATGACCAGGATGACAACCCCGGCAGCCTGCTGCTCAGCATGGCAGCACAACAGGGCTGGCAACTGGAACAACTCACCCCGCTGCGCACCACGCTGGAAGACGTTTTCGTCAAGATTACCGGTGATGAAACGGTAAAAACAGGAGAGATTCGATGAAACAACGATGCCTATGCGCTGTTTTCTGGAGTGCGCAGACTCGTCTGCGCTGCCTTGAAAGTGCAGACGTGTCTGCACACTCCAAGGGAAACAAACCATGATCCGCCTGATCGCACTACGTGAACTGCGCAGCCTGTATGCCATGCCCTCGACCTGGTTCGTCCTCGCCGTGTTGCAATTCATTTTCGCCTGGTTTTTTCTGGCACGACTGGAAGCCTTTCTGGAAATTCAGCCGCAACTTGCACAACTCGCTAATCCACCCGGCGTGACCCTCACCGTTGCCGCTCCGCTGTTCTATACCGCAGCGCTGTTGTTGATGATGCTGGTGCCGATGTTCACCATGCGTCTGATTGCGGAAGAACGACGCAATCAGACGCTGGCGCTGCTGCTGTCCGCCCCGTTGTCCGGCCGCCACATCGTACTGGGCAAGTTCGCAGGCCTGCTGTGTTTTCTACTGATACTGATAGTCAGTCTGCCGCTGATGCTCTATACACTGGCGCTCGGCACCAGCCTCGACCACGGCCTGCTGCTCGCCAACTGCATCGGTCTGTTGCTGCTCACCGCCAGCTATGTCGCGCTGGGCATGTATATTTCTGCGCTCACTACCCAGCCCGTCATCGCCGCTATCGGCGCACTGGCCGTACTGGTCGGCCTGTGGCTGGCCGACATCGGCGCGGCGGCGGCCGACTCACCCTGGCATTTGCTCTCACCCCTGCATCATTTCCAGAACTTTAACGCCGGTTTGCTCGACGGCGCGGATGTCGCCTTCTTCGTGCTGTTTACTACTTTCTTCCTGTTGCTGACCATGAAGCGGCTGCACAATAACCGGGTATATGGATAATGCTTCATAAATTTTTTAATTCAAACCCCCTGCGCAATCTGCTGTTTGTGTTACTGCTGTTGAGTACGGTCAGCGGCCTGGGTTATCTCACCCAGCGCCATTCCCTGCAACGCGACATCACGTTCAACGCCAGCAACAGCCTTGAGTCCGGCAGCATCGCGGTGCTCAAACAGCTGAGCGGCCCGGTCAGCATCACCGTTTATGCCACCGAACAGGATGTGCGTCTGGGCGATATACGCAAGGTCATCCGTGAGTTTTTATCGTTGTACCAGCGCTACAAATCCGACCTGAAACTGGTGTTCATCGACCCCGAAAAAGAACCCGAAAAAACCCGTGCGGCACGCATCCAGCTCAACGGCGAAATGGTGATCGAATACGCCGGGCGCAGCGAACACCTTACCCAGATCAACGAGCAAACCCTCACCAGCGCCCTGCTGCGCCTGGCGCACACCCGCGACCATACCGTGATGTATCTGGACGGGCATGGTGAACGCAAGCTCGACGGGCGTGCCAATCATGACCTCGGGCTGCTGTTTGGCGCAAAACTCAAGCAGAATGGTTTCAAAATCAACAGCCTGAATCTGGCCATCGCACAGGACATACCGGTCAATACCCGCGTACTGGTGATCACCCAGCCGCAAGTTGACCTGATGCCCGGCGAAGTGGATAAATTGCTGCACTACGTCGAAAAAGGCGGCAATCTGCTCTGGCTGCTGGATGCCGAACCGTTGCACGGCCTGGAGCGCCTCGCCGAAAAACTCGATCTGGTACTGCCGCCCGGCATCGTGATCGATCCCGCCGCCGCCGAGATGAATGCCCCCGCCACCTGGTCGCTGGGGGCGGCGTATCCACCGCATGCCATCACCCGTGAATTCAATCTGATCACCGCCTACCCCGGCGCGCGTCCATTGGCCTGGAACGAGAACCCGGACTGGCAACATCATGTACTGGTGGAAGTCGCCGCGCGCGGATGGGTAAGCCAGAATGCGTCAGGCAGCGCCGGTCGCTTCGACAAACTGCGTGACACACCCGGTCCTGCCGTAATCGCGCTCACCCTGCAACGCAATATCAACGAGGCCGAGCAGCGCATCGTGGTAGTCGGCAACGGCGCCTTCCTCGCCAACAGCTACGCCGGCAATGGCGGCAACGTCGACCTGGGCGTCAATATGCTGAACTGGCTGAGCGGCGAAGAACAGCTCATCTCACTGCAACCGCGCGTCGCCAGGGACAGCAATATTGTATTGAGCCAAATGCAGCTCACCTTCATCAGCGTCGCTTTTTTGCTGGGCCTGCCGCTGCTGCTGGCCGGAGCTGGCGGGTATCTCTGGTGGATACGCCGCCGTGCCTGAACTACCCGAAGTTGAAACAACGCGCCGCGGCCTGGCAGCACATCTTGAGGGCGCCACCGTCACCGGTGTTGTGATCCGCAACGCCCGGTTGCGCTGGCCCATACCGGAAAATCTGCCGGAATTGTTGAGCGGACAGGCCGTCATTTCTCTCAAACGCCGCGCCAAATATCTGCTGCTCGATTGCGGTCGCGGCACACTGATTCTGCATCTGGGCATGTCCGGCAGCCTGCGCATTCTGCCCCTTGCCACCCCCCCGGTACCTGCAGGATCGCAAGGGTCTTCGCCTAAAAACATAGTCGCGCCAAGCGCTTCTTGTTTTGAGCGAGGGGGCATGCCCGGGGTGTCCCCGCAGCTTCGCTGCGACCCTCCCGCCATACACGACCATTTTGATTTACTGTTGGACAACGGCAAACTGATGCGTTTGCGCGACCCGCGCCGCTTCGGCGCTGTGCTCTGGCATGAAGGCGATGTGCATGCTCACCCGCTGCTGGCACGTCTCGGCCCGGAACCGCTGGAAGATTATCCGGGCAAGAACAGCTTTGATGCACGCTATCTCTACCAGGCCACGCGCGGGCGCAATGTCGCCATCAAGGCTTTAATCATGAATAACCACATCGTGGTCGGCGTGGGCAACATTTACGCCTGCGAAGCACTGTTCAGTGCCGGCATCAGCCCATTGCTCAAAGCAGGCAAACTCAGTCTGGCACGCTGTGACAAACTGGTCACGGCCATACGCACCACCCTGAGCGCCGCCATACTCGCGGGCGGCAGCACACTGCGCGATTTCGTCAATGCCTCGGGAAATCCCGGTTATTTCCAGCAACAGCACTGGGTCTATGCACGCGCCGGTGAACCCTGCCGCTGCTGCGGCGCACCGATCAGGCAGATTAAGCAGGGACAGCGCTCGAGTTTTTATTGCGAGAATTGCCAGAAGGGATAGTCGTTAATCGTGGAAACAGCAATTGTCCACGAAACTCACGAAATGGGGTAAGCAGGCAATCCGCACAGCGGATGCTCGCAAAAACACGAATAAATTCAAAAAGATGCCAATGGCTTTAGCGTCACCCATTTGGTGAAGAGCAGTTTATAGGTAATGTATTGATTTTACTCCGCGTTCTCCGCGTCTCCGCGTGAAACTGCTTTTTTAAGGTTAATCGTCATGCCTTTAGCCGCGAGGCACGTCATTGTGATAAAACGAATCAAATAGTTGAAAACATGGAAAACTTGAATCCTGCAGTTCGGCCGGGCTGTGATAGAGTGCGCATCATGCCTGTCATCCCACTGCTTATTCTGCTTGTCTTATCGTTTTCTGCTCATGCAGAACGGCTTCCCCGTCCGGACCATGTGCTTGTGGTCATTGAGGAAAATCGGGGCTATGAGCAGATCATGGATCAGTCGAAACGCGATTCCTATATCCACGCACTGGCAAAACGCGGCATGCTTTTCACCCGCTCTTACGGCGTCACGCATCCCAGCCAGCCCAATTATCTGGCCTTGTTTTCCGGGTCCACGCAAGGGGTGATCAGCAATTCCTGCCCGCACACTTTCGATTCCGACAACCTGGCCACAGCCCTGCTGGACAAGGGATTGAGCTTTGTCAGCTATTCCGAATCCCTGCCTGTAGCGGGCGATACCCGCTGCACATCCGGCGCCTACCAGCGCAAGCACAACCCGCTGGTAAACTGGCAGGGGACGCGCCTGCCCGCTTCATTAAATCTGGGCTTTAACGATTTCCCCCGTGATTTTTCACAACTGCCTGTCGTGGCCTTCGTCATCCCCGACCAGGATAACGACATGCACGACGGCGGCTTTGATGCTGCGGACGAGTGGCTGCGCACCCACATCAATCCCTACGTCGAATGGGCATTTAAACATAACAGCCTGTTGATTCTGACCTGGGATGAAGACAACTACCGTGAAGGCAACCACATCGTCACCTTACTGGTTGGCCCTATGGTGAAAACCGGCATCAGCGATCAGCCCATCAATCACTACAACCTGTTGCGCACCCTGCTAGATTTTTACGACTTACCCGCGCTGGGTGCGAGCCGTGATGCAGAGCCGATCAGGGACATCTGGAATTAACGGGCATGGCGAGCAGCCACCCCTGATTCTGAAACTCGCCATGCCCGGTCCCCTCACCACCCCCCTCTCCCGCCTGCGGTAGAGGAGGCGAACGACTCGCTACGCGAGTCTCACGTTAATCGGGAGTGCGGCGACACGTCGCCGCTTTCTCAGGGCGCAGACCTGTCTGATGTGACTAATCGCCATTCCCTCACCCCTTGGCAGCCATCAACCTTTCATATTTTGCCTGCAACTGCGCCGGGCTTTCCACATGCGCCGGGTCTTTGGGGATGCAATCCACCGGACATACTTCCACGCATTGCGGCGTATCGTAGTGTCCTACGCACTCAGTGCATTTATCCGGATCAATCTCGTAAATGGTATCGCCTTGCGAAATGGCATCATTCGGGCATTCCGGTTCGCATACATCGCAATTGATACATTCATCGGTAATTATCAGTGCCATACTTCTCTCCTCATATCATCAATCTGTGCTGGCCTCGAAAACTGAAATTTTTCAGAGGCTCTGGTTTTTTTGCTGCAATCTGAGTGCCACAGCAGGCGAGACAAACTTACCGACATCCCCGCCGAAACGCGCCACTTCGCGCACCATCGTAGCCGAGATGAAGGTGTACTGCTCTGCCGGTGTCAGAAACAGGGTTTCCATTTCCGGAAACAGATTGCGATTCATGCCCGCCAGCTGAAACTCGTATTCAAAATCCGATGCGGCACGCAAACCGCGCAATACCACGCGTGCCTGCTGCGATTGCACGAAGCTCATCAGCAAGCCGTCAAAACCTTCCACGCGCACGTTGGCATAGTCGGCGAAAACTTCACGCGCCATATCCACCCGTTCATCCAGCGAGAACAAGGTATTCGCGCGGCTTTTTGCCACGGCTACGATCACTACGCCGAACAATCCCGCAGCACGGCGCACCACATCCTCGTGGCCGCTGGTAATGGGATCGAATGTTCCCGGATACACAACTTTTATCACTTGTTCAATCCTATCAGTTGATACCACACCTGCCCCGCCCTGCCAGCTTTCAAGACCTGCCAGGGCGAGGGCACTTCAATCGTCGCACCGGATTCCACATAAACCACGCCATTTTCATTCAGGCGCTGCGGCAGAATTTCCAGCAGTTTGGGGAAATAATCGCTTTGAAAAGGCGGATCCAGAAAGATCACATCATACCGTTGCGTATCGCGCCGGACGAATTCTAGCCCATCCTGATGGCGCACGACTACGTTAGCACAGGCTAATTTTCCAATATTTTCCTTCAAGGCACGAAACACCAGGGTGTTTTTCTCCACCATCAGCACCCGTTCCGCTCCACGGGATGCCGCCTCGAAGCCCAGCGCGCCGCTGCCGGCAAACAGATCCAGACAGCTGCGTCCGTACAGTGTTTGCCCCAGCCAGTTGAACAGGGTCTCGCGCACCCGGTCGGGGGTCGGGCGCAGCCCTTCCGCCTCAGGGAAGGTAATAATGCGGCTGCGCAGCTCGCCACCGCCTATCCTGACCTTATTTATTTTTGCCTCCTGCGCTTTCCGCCTTGGCTTCGGGCGCACCGACGATCACCGTCGCCATCGCCTGCGGGTGTATGTGGCGGGCAAATGCATCGCGTATCTGTGCGACTGTGACGCGCTCAACACGCGCGGTAAAATCATCCAGATACGTCAACGGCAAATCGTAGAAACCGATGATGCTCAGATAATCCAGTATCTTGCGATTGCTGTCGATACGCAGGGCAAATCCGCCCACGATGTTCTGCCTGGCGGCGCGCAATTCCTTCTCCGTCGGGCCTTGAGTGATAAATTCAGCCAGCGTGTTGCGCACCAGTTTCAGTGCTTCATCAGCCTGTTCCTTCTTGGTTTGCAGGCCAATCTGGAATGCGCCCGGCTGTTTGAGCGGCATGAAATAGCTATACACGCTATAGGCCAGACCACGTTTCTCACGCACTTCATTCATCAGCCGCGACACAAAGCCGCCACCTCCCAGTATGTAATTGCCGACATACAACGGAAAATAATCAGGGTCGCTGCGCGACATGCCCGGCGCACCGATCAGAATATGGCTCTGACTGGCAGGATGCGCGATGCGCTGCTCAATCGCCGGGATTTGCATCGTCACGGCGGGCAACGCAGCGTGTCCGCCCGAGACAGGCAATTGCGCAGTGAGTTGCCCGGCAATCGCCTCGGCCTGAGCGCGCGTAACATCACCCATGATGGCGACCACCGCACGACTCGCGTTGTAATGTGCCGCATAAAAATCCCGCAAATCCTGAATCGTTATTTTTTCAACACTGACAACCTCGCCCGAGACCGGCAAGGCGTAAGGATGCGCGCCATACACGGCCTTCTGGAACGCCTTGTCGGCGATGGACTCCGGCTGGGTCTCGGCTTCCTTCAAGGCGGAGATCAGGCGCACTTTTTCACGTGTCAGCACTGCATCCATAAACGCCGGTTGCTGCAGCACCTGCGCCATGATATTCAATGCCTGATCGCGCTCAGCCGCGCTGCTCAAGGTGCGCAAAGATACACTCGCCCTGTCCTGATCGAAGCTGCCACCGAATTGCGCGCCTATATCCGCCATGCCGCGCGATATGTCGTCCTCACTCAACCCTGTCGCCCCCTTATCGAGCAAATGATGCGTCATGCCTGCCACACCGGATTTGGCATCGAAACTGCTGCCCGCCGGAACGCTCACGGCCACATCCAGCATGGCAATATCGTGATTTTCAACGAACAGCACTTTTGCACCGCTGGCACTCTGCCAGCTCTGAATATGGGGCGTGGCGCAGGCCAGGCTGGTAAAGCAGCACAGGGCTGCCACGCATAACAATTCAGCTTTAACGGACATGAGCCGCTCCTTCAACTTTATGGCCGGACTTGCCCGACAGCGGCTGCGGATCGAGTACCGCCACAGTCAGATTGTCGTCTTGCAAAAATTCCCTGGCGACTTGCTGCACCTGCCCGGCAGTCACTGCCTGCAACTTAGCCAGCATCACCGGCAAGGTCTTGTGCCCCAGCCCTATGCTTTCCATCTGGCCTATCTGCATCGCCTGATAAAACACCGAGTCCAGCTTGTACACCTCGCCCGCCATCACCTGCGCCTTGACGCGCTTCAGCTCTTCCTCGCTCACGCCCTCTTTGATCAACAGTGCAATTTCCTGACGCAGCGCAGTTTCCGTATCGCCCACCGTTTTGCCTGTACTCGGCGTGGCTTGCAGCGTAAACAGACTCGGGCCGCGTGATGCTGAGTCATAACCCACACCGACGCTGCTTGCCACCTGCTGTTCGCGCACCAGATGTTTATTCAGCCGCGCGGATTCATTCCCGTCCAGCACGCCGGCGAGAATTTCCAGCGCGTAAGGCTGCCAGTCCTGCTCAGGCTGTTGCAGGACGGGGGTGTGATAGCTCATCACCAGTTGCGGCAATTCTGCGGGCGCCTTCACCACCATTCGCTTAACGCCCAGCTGCACCGGTTCGGTGTAATTTCTGCGCGGCGGCAAGACACGCCTGGCTATGCCTCCATAGTGGCGCTGGGCAAGCGCAAACACCTCACTCGCCTTGACATCACCCGCAATGACCAGGGTGGCGTTGTTGGGCGCATACCATAGCCGATACCATGCTGCTGCATCCGCCACGTCCAGCGATTCCAGATCACTCATCCAGCCTATCACCGGATTCTGATAGGGATGTTCCTGATAAGCCACTGCCATCATTTTTTCCTGCAACAGTGCCTGCGGCTGGTCGTCGGTACGCATGCGGCGCTCTTCCATCACCACTCTGACCTCTTTGGCAAATTCGTCGGCGGACAGATTCAAATTATGCATGCGGTCCGCTTCAAGCTTCATCGCCAGCGGCAATCTTGATTTGTGCAATTGCTGAAAATACGCAGTGTAATCGTAGCTGGTAAAGGCATTCTCGCGCCCACCCGCCGCCGCAATACGCCGTGAAAATTCACCCGCCGGCACGCTACGGGTGCCTTTGAACATCAGGTGCTCCAGCACGTGTGCGATGCCGGTTTTGCCGGTGCGCTCGTCCATGCTGCCGGCCTTGTACCATATCTGCTGCACCACCACCGGCGCACGGTGATCTTCCTTGACGATGACTTTCAGCCCGTTTGCCAGTGTGCGCTCAAACACCTCTGCCTGCGCGATGTGCTGCCCGCTGCCCAGCCACATTGCAACGAAAAACAGATAAATCCTCATAATTCCTAGCCCCAAAACAAGTAATCAGCATAAAATAACGCCGACAGCCACACGAAGTGGCCTTTTTTCATTATGCCCGAACTCTGGTCCCGGAACGCATACCCCATGTTTAGTTTTCTAAAAAAGAGCACGCCCGACAAAATCTCCGCGAATGTTGTCGAAAAACCTGTCCTGAGCTGGGTCGAGCGGCTGAAATCCGGGCTTGCACGCACCGGCAACCAGCTGACCGATCTTTTCAGCCGTGGCGGCAAGATAGATGACGATCTCTATGAAGAGCTGGAAACCATCCTGATCACCGCGGATGTCGGCATGGATGCCACCCATGCGCTGCTCGCCGATCTTCGTCGCCACGTCAGGGAACACAAGCTTTCCGAGGTAGGCGAACTCAAGGCCGGCCTAGCGCACTGTCTGCTCAAACTGCTCAAACCACTGGCCATTCCGTTGCAGGCCGACACCCATCAACCCTTCGTCATCATGATAGTCGGGGTAAATGGTGCGGGCAAAACAACATCTATCGGAAAACTGGCGAAATATCTGCAATCGCAAGGCTTGTCCGTACTGCTTGCGGCGGGCGACACTTTTCGCGCCGCTGCGCGCGAACAACTGATGACCTGGGGCGAACGCAATAACGTGACGGTGATTGCCCAGCAAAGCGGCGATGCGGCGGCCGTTATCTACGATGCCGTTCAGGCTGCCCAGGCGCGTAAAATCGATGTGGTGCTAGCCGATACGGCCGGTCGTCTGACTACGCAGGCGCACTTGATGGAAGAAATCAAAAAAGTGAAGCGCGTCATTGCCAAGGCATTGCCCGCTGCGCCACATGAAGTGTTGCTGGTGCTGGACGCCAACACGGGACAGAATGCGCTGAGCCAGGTCAAAGCCTTCGATCAGGCGCTGGGCGTGACCGGTCTGATTTTAACCAAGCTGGACGGCACGGCCAAAGGCGGGGTGATTGCGGCGATTGCCAAGGCGCACCCCATACCGGTACGTTTCATCGGGGTCGGTGAGGGACTGGATGACCTGCGGCCTTTCGTTGCGGAAGAATTTATTGCTGCACTATTGGGACAGCCCGCATGATCGCCTTCAATCAAGTCAGTAAACGTTATCCCGGCGGTTATGAGGCGCTCAAACACGTCTCCTTTGAACTTGCCAAGGGTGAAATGGCCTTTCTTTCCGGACATTCGGGGGCGGGCAAGAGCACCTTGCTCAAGCTCATCGCGGCGATCGAACGTCCCACCAGCGGCAGCGTGCTGGTTAACAACCAGAACGTCAGCGTGCTCAAGAAGGGCGCGTTGCCTTATTTACGCCGCAACCTCGGCCTTATTTTTCAGGATCACAAGCTATTGTTCGACCGCACCGTGTTCGACAACGTGCTGCTGCCGCTGCAAATTTGCGGCTTCGACCACCGCGAGAGCGGCAAACGCGTGCGTGCGGCATTGGACAAGGTGGGTTTGCTCAATCGTGAAAAATCCAACCCCATCGCGCTATCCGGCGGTGAACAACAACGATTGTGCATCGCACGCGCCATCGTCAACCGCCCCTCCATCCTGCTGGCCGATGAGCCCACCGGCAATCTGGATGCGGAATATGCGCAGGAAATTATGGCGATATTCAACTCATTCCATCAGGTAGGCGTCACGCTGCTCATTTCGACTCATGATGCGGACATGCTGCGCAACAGCCATGTCCGCGTGATTGCGCTTAAACACGGTGAAATACAACACCCTGCAAGCCATCCGGAGCCGGTTCATTCAGCAGGCACAGGGCCAGCATGATGAGCGCACTCAATCAGCATCTGGGCGTGATGAAAACCGCCTTGCGCCGCATGTTCACCTCCCCTCTGGCAGGCTTTCTCAACATTCTGGTCATCGGCATTGCACTCAGCCTGCCTGCCGGCATGTACGTACTGTTGCAAAACACGCAAAATCTGGTCGCGCAACTCTCCGGTTCACCGCAAATCAGTCTGTTCCTGACGATGGAGACGACAGCCGATGACGTTGCGCAATTGCGCAATCAACTGGAACGCCATGCGGGCATCCGCGGCATTGAATTCATTTCGCGTACCGCCGCGCTGGAACAGCTGGGACAAAACACCGGGCTTGAAGATGTTATTGCCGGACTGGAAGACAACCCATTACCCGATGCCTACGTCGTATCGCCAACCGCGATTGATGCCAGATCGCTGGATGAACTGCGCAACGAACTGCAGCGACTCCCCGGCGTAGAACTCGCACAACTCGATTCCGCGTGGGCTTACAAGCTGGAAGCGATACTTGAATTAGCGCGTATCGCCGTACTTGTGCTCGCCAGCCTGCTCAGTCTTGGCCTGATTGCCATCACCTTCAACACGATACGTCTGCAAATTCTCACCCAGCGTGATGAGATTCAGATCGCAAGGCTGATAGGGGCAACCGATGCATTTATACGCCGCCCCTTCATGTATTTCGGCGCGCTGCAGGGGCTGTTCGGCGGCATCGCTGCCTGGCTGATCATCGCACTGGGTCTGCAACTGCTCAGACTACCCCTGGCCACCTTATCGCAACTCTATTCCAGCACTTTCTCCCTGCAACCCCTTTCTTTCAGCGACAGCCTGTCACTCTTGCTGTTCTCCGTGTATCTGGGCTGGCTGGGCGCATGGCTGTCTGTCGCGCGACACTTATCGCAGACCGAGCCGCGCTGACGTGAACTTTGCAGCATATTGGCACTCACAAGCCGCGAGTGTTAGAATTCGCAACCCAGGAGGAAACCCCCGTGAATAGCGCGATCAACTTACCCATACCCTCTGCCGTTGGCAGCGTGGACAGCTACATAAGTTTAGTTAAACGCTACGCCCTGCTGTCGCAGGAAGAAGAGTTTGACCTGGCAACGCGTTTCCGCAAGGAAAACGATCTGGACGCCGCACGTAAACTGGTGCTGTCGCACCTGCGTGTGGTGGTCAGCGTCGCGCGCGGCTACGCCGGGTACGGCCTGCCACAGGCAGACTTGATACAGGAAGGCAATATCGGCCTGATGAAGGCCGTAAAACATTACGACCCTGATTATGGCGTACGCCTGGTGTCGTTCGCGTTGCACTGGATACGCGCTGAAATCAATGAATTCGTGGTTCGCAACTGGCGCATGGTAAAGATCGCCACCACCAAGGCGCAGCGTAAATTGTTTTTTAATCTGCGCAGCATGAAGCATGGTCTGGCGTCCCTCAAACCGCAGCAGGTCAGCGAAATCGCTCAAAAACTTAACGTCAGCGAAAGCGATGTGGTCGAAATGGAGGCGCGCTTTGCCGGCCATGAAGTCGCACTGGAGCCTGTCGGCAGTAATGACGATGAAAGCTACGCTCCTATCCATTACCTTGCAGACAATGAAGATCACGAACCTTCAAATATCATGGAAACGGCCGAGCGCGATCATCTGCGCACGTCAGGTCTTGCAGAGGCTTTATCCAGTCTGGACGAACGCAGCCGCCGCATCGTGGAAGCGCGCTGGTTAAGCGAGGATAAGGCGGCCACCCTGCACGAACTGGCAGCTGAATTCAACGTATCGGCCGAGCGTATCCGCCAGATAGAACAAAAGGCCATGAGTAAAATGCAGGCAGCCTTAGTACTCTCCGCCGCCTGACAACACCAACACCCGAAAAAAAACCGCATTTTATGCGGTTTTTTTCGTGCAGACGAACTGCGGCTATTTGACGATTTTCAACTGGGGTTTGCGCACCGCCGGTTTGGCGCTCCCGCCTCCATCACCCACAGCAGAGGGGGACGGCTCTTGCGAATCAGGCCCCTGAAAGACCAGACCCTGTCCGGTTTCCTTGGCGAATATACCTATCACAGCATCAACCGGAACCATCAGATCAAATGACGCACCGCCAAAACGACCGCCACAGGTGATCATCTCGTTGCCCATTTCCAGATTGCGCACCGCGCTGGCACTCATGTTCAGGACGATCTCGCCATCCTTGACATAAGCTGGCGGAACCTCGGTTTGTTCGTTGACGCGCACCGCCAGATAAGGTGTCAGACCGCTATCCACACACCATTCATAGATTGCGCGTATCAGATAGGGGCGTGTGGACAAGTCACTCACTTGCGCATTGCCCTTTCAGCAGGAGTCAGTGAGTCGATAAAACCCTGACGCGAGAACAAACGCTCAGCGTATTTCATCAGGGGCGCAGCCTCCTTGCTCATATGAATGCCGTAATGTTCGAGGCGCCACAGCAGAGGTGCGACCGCGACATCCAGCATGGAGAAGTCATTCCCCAGCAGAAATTTTTGCTTGGTGAGAATTTGTGCGAGTTGCGCCAGGTTGTCACGAATGATCAGGCGCGCCTTCTCGGCAGGTTTTCCGCCTTGCAGAATAATATCGACATTACTATACAATTCCTGCTCAAAACGGTGCAAAAACAGGCGCGCTCGCCCTCTCATGACGGGATCGGCCGGCATCAGTTGCGGATGCGGGAAACGTTCATCAATATATTCATTGATGATATTTGCCTCGGTCAATATCAGGTCACGCTCAACCAGTACCGGAACCTTGTTGTATGGATTGATGGCAGCCAGATCTTCAGCCCTGTCTATCTGATCAACGTCAATAACTTCAAAATCCATACCTTTCTCAAAGAGCACAATCCGGCAACGGTGAGAATATGGGCACGAGGTGCCCGAATACAATCGCATCATGAAAACAACCTATCTATTAAAGCCAAACAAAAAAACCAAAAGGCGGGACTGTTAGTCCCGCCATAATGGCACTTGTCACTACCGCACGGAAACTATCACAAGTGCACCGTGCAATTCAAGTCAAGTTTAGTGAATATCCTTCCAGATTTCCTTTTTCAGCGCATAAACGAGCAAAAACATAAGGGAAAGGAAGCCCAATACGATCCAGCCCAGCTGATAACGTACCATCTTGGCGGGTTCACCCATAAATACCAGATAGTTGGTGAGATCGGCAACAGCCGCATCATAGGCAACCGGCGTCAGGGAACCCGGTGTTTTCAACACCAGTTTGCCTGCGCCGTGACCTTCATGACTGTCCAGCTGCTGCTCACCCTGCAAGTCCGCCATCACGTGCGGCATCGCCACCCCGGGAAACACGGTGTTGTTCCAACCGGAAGGACGCGTACTGTCGACGTGGAATCCGCGCAGATAGCTGTAGAGCCAGTCTGCGCTGCGTGAACGGGAAATCACACTCAGATCGGGCGGTGTTACGCCAAAAGCCAGCTTGGCAGAGTTGGCATCCATCGTAGCCAGCATGGTCGAACCGACTTTGACGTCTTCCGGCAGCTGCAGATCCACCTTGATCTGTTCTTCCGTCATGCCGATATCACCCAGGCGGTTGTAACGCATGGAAACAGCAGAATGACAAGCCAGACATCTCGAGGTAAACAGCTTTGCGCCGCGTTGCAAGGACGCGGTGTCCTGCAGATTAACCGGTGCTGTCTCCAGATGAACTGCAGCACCGCTGGCTATCGCCACGGCGGGCATCGCCAACAGCAGTGCCACCGCGCAGAGTTTTTTGATAATTTTCATGTCTACAAACCTTTCTGTTCTATTTGAACGTAACGCGATCAGGCTCAGGCTTGCACTTGTCGATCTTGGTGTACCAAGGCATCAGCAAGAAGAAGGCGAAATACACCACAGCCAGAATCTGCGAGAACACCGTATAAGTCGGTGTAGAAGGCATCAGACCGAGCCAGCCCAGACCGATAAAGCTCACCACAAAGGAAGCGAGGAAAGCCTTGTAGAGCGGGCCGCGATAACGAATGGACTTGACCTTGCCGCGATCCAGCCAAGGCAGGAAGAAGAAGGCCACTGTTGCAATGCCCATCGCCACTACACCCGGGAATTGAGAACCGAACAACGGTGGAACCGCACGAAGAATCGCGTAGTAAGGCGTGAAATACCAAACCGGCGCAATATGTTCAGGCGTCTTCATCGGATTGGCCGGAACAAAGTTGTTGTATTCCAGGAAATAACCGCCCATATCCGGTGCAAAAAACACGATCGCACAGAAGACAATCAGGAAGCCCATCACGCCGACTCCGTCCTTTACCGTGTAATACGGATGGAAAGGAATCCCGTCCAGCGGCTTGCCGTTGGCATCTTTGTGCTTCTTGATTTCAATACCGTCCGGATTATTGGAACCCACCTCATGCAGGGCAACGAGGTGCGCAATAACGATCAACACCAGAATCAGCGGTATGGCGACGACGTGCAGCGCGAAAAAGCGATTGAGCGTAATGTCGGAAACGACGAAATCGCCGCGTATCAGGATAGCCAGATCTTGACCGATAAAAGGAACCGACGAGAACAGGTTGACAATCACCTGCGCGCCCCAGAACGACATCTGACCCCAGGGCAACAGATAACCCATGAAGGCTTCACCCATCAACGCCAGATAGATAATCATACCGATGATCCACAGTAATTCGCGCGGCTTCCGGTAGGAGCCGTACATCATCCCACGGAACATGTGCAGATAAATCACCACAAAGAACATCGAGGCACCGGTTGAATGTATGTAGCGCAGCAACCATCCCCATTGCACGTCGCGCATGATGTACTCGACCGATGTGAATGCGAACAGGGCATCGGGTTTGTAGTTCATGGTCAGGAATATACCGCTGACGATCTGAATAACCAGCAACAACATGGCCAGCGAACCAAAGAAATACCAGAAGTTGAAATTTTTCGGCGCGTAATACTCGGATACATGTTCTTTCCACATGGAAACCAGTGGGAAACGCTCATCTATCCAGCCTACCAATTTAGTTAGCAAATTCATCATGCTTTCCCCTTGCTGTCATCACCGATCACCAAACGGGTATCGCTGAGATACTTGTGCGGCGGAATAATCAGGTTGGTAGGCGCCGGGACACCCTTGAACACGCGCGCAGCCAGGTCAAAACGGGAACCGTGGCACGGGCAGAACCATCCACCCGCCCAATTTGCGCCCAAATCAGCCGGCGCAACTTCAGGACGGAAAGTAGGCGAACAACCCAGGTGGGTACACACACCCAGCACAACCAGGAATTCGGGTTTGATGGAACGGGTCGGATTATTGCAATATTCCGGCTGTTGCGGCACTTCAGATGTCGGGTCAGCCAATTCCGCGTCATGCTTGGTAAGAATGTCGAGCATTTCCTTGGTGCGACGCACGATCCACACCGGCTTGCCCTGCCACTCCACGCTCATCATCGCGCCAGGCTCAATTGCGCTCACATCCACCTCAATCGGCGCACCCGCCGCCTTGGCGCGTTCGCTCGGCATCAGGCTCAGCACAAACGGCGCGCCCGCCCCGACGGCGGCCACTCCGCCCGCCGCAGCGCTTGCTGCGATCAACAGCCGGCGCTTATTGTTATCTACATTCTCAGTCATAATTCCTCATCCCTATTTATTGGTAGCGTTACTATTCAATCGATAATATTGATTGTCACTATTATTTTTATTTTTCATGGTAGCGGTCACCGGGGAAACGCATGCAAATTCCCGAACCCCGGCAAAACCTGATTGCCAACCGCGAATACTACCTAGCAAAACCATACACTGCCAGCAAAACATGATAAATCATTGCAATTACAATGATTTATCAGTGCTTGGTTATATGCTTAATTATTCTTGGCACCTTGCTGAACCCATTTTCTCAGGGTCAAAATATATTGCCTGTCCAGCGTGCCGGAGGCATTCAAGCCGGCCGGCATTTTCAGGCCGCGATTGGTGCCGGTAAGCAGCTTGGTAAACGTGCTGGTCTCGCTGTCACCCGGTTTGACGACGGCGCCATATTTGGTCCCTTTCATCAAACTCTCATAAGTGCTCATATCCAGCCCGCTTTTGACATAGCCCTTCCCGCCGGGGATATGACAATTCAAACAGTAATCATGGATGATAGGCTGCACATCAGCCTTAAAGCTGACCTGCCCGCCCCCGGTTAGCTTGAGCGCACCCATCTCGGCTCCGGAGGATTCGGCCAACGCGTTAAATGAAAGCGCCAAAAGAACGGACACACTCAGCAAAAATTTTATTTTCATATCGCCCCCAAAATACAACCGCCATTAATTCTTATTTGCACTTAACGATGGCTTTATTGCTACTTGCAGCGGAACGGCGCTGCCCCGTTTATCGTTCCAAATCCTTCAATACCAGACAAATTTCGCACGTGCAACCACATGCTAAAAAATCAAGGTCGCAATACTACGCAACACACTATTAATTTGCAATGCTCAGTTGAACCTGCAAGGCTTTAAAACTGAACCGTTAAACAGGATTATTTTGATCGAAAAAATGGTGTTCCAGAGCAAACCGGCCTGCCAGATGTTCGCCCAGCGCCTGTATGCCCAGACGCTCTGTCGCATGATGTCCGGCCGCGATAAAGGCCACGCCCGTTTCATTGGCCAAATGAAAACTTGCTTCGGAGATTTCCCCGGTCAGAAAAACATCCACCCCTTGCGCGATGGCCGCCTCAAAATAACCTTGCGCCCCCCCGCTGCACCACCCCACACGGCTTATGACTTTGCAAGCATCGCCGATGACCTGCGGCATGCGCTGCAAACCGTGTCCGATTTGCTCCGCAAACAACGAGAGTGTCTGAGGGGTTTCCAGCACGCCGAAACACGCGACATTTTGTTCGCCGAACCTGCCCTGTTCCACCAGGCCGAGCAACTTGCCGAGGCGCGCATTGTTACCCAGTTCGGCATGCGCATCGAGCGGCAGATGATACGCCAACAGACTCACCTCGTTGTTTAACAATGTCGCAATGCGCCGCTTCTTGATGCCGGCTATGCAGGCATCTTCATTGCGCCAGAAATAACCGTGATGCACCAGTATCGCGTCTGCGCCCCAGGCTATCGCTTCCTCCAGCACCTGTTGCGACGCCGTTACTGCCGTGGCGATACGCCGCACTTCTGCGCGTCCTTCCACTTGCACGCCATTGGGGCAGTAATCCTTGAACAACGTAGTTTGCAACAGGCTTGCGTTATAATCGCGCAACTCATTAAGCTTCATGTAACTCCCAACGGATTATTATCCTTCCCACGTCAAACGATCAGGTTCATCTTACCATGCGTAAACACTGGCTGTTATTTACCCAAACCGTAACCATAGCGCTGGCACTGCTGTTCATCATCCATACGCTAAAACCCGAACTGTTACCGAATGCGGCGCGTAATGGCGTGGTCACGCTGTATGAAAGCCCGATGCCGCCAACCGACAACGCCCTGTCCGCCACGGGCCTGAGTGTTGCTGCAAAAAAGGCCATGCCTTCGGTAGTGAACATCTTCACCAGCACGACTATCAAGACCCCCCTCAACCCCTTCATGGACGATCCGCGCTTCCGTTTTTTCTTCGGTGATCAACTCGGTGATAATAACCCGCAGCGCAGCTCCAGCCTGGGTTCAGGTGTCATCTTCAGCGCAGACGGTTTCATTCTCACCAACCACCACGTTGTGGAAGCCGCCGATCAAATTGAAGTCGCCCTTGCCGACGGTCGCAAGGCACGGGCGCATGTCATCGGCTCAGACCCGGAAACCGATCTGGCCGTGATTAAAGTTGACCTGCCCGGCAGCCTGCCCGCCATCACCTTCGGTCATCCCGAAAGCGCGCATGTCGGCGACATGGTACTGGCTATCGGCAATCCCTTCGGTGTCGGCCAAACCGTCACGATGGGCATCATCAGCGCACTCAAGCGCGACCATCTCGGCCTGAACACCTTTGAGAACTTCATTCAAACGGATGCCGCGATCAATCCCGGCAATTCCGGTGGCGCACTGGTGGATATAAACGGCAACCTGATAGGCATCAACAGCGCAATCTATTCCCCGAACGGGGGTTCGCTGGGTATCGGTTTTGCGATACCTGCCACGGTCGCGAAAAAGACCATGGAACAAATCATTCAGCATGGATCGGTGACACGCGGCTGGATAGGCGCAGGCATACAGGAACTCACCCCCGAACTGGCCGCATCATTCAAGCTGGGAAGTGCCGATGGCGTACTGATTACCGAAATCATACGCAACAGCCCTGCCGAACAGGCCGGCATGAAGACAGGCGACATCCTGATTTCAATTGACGGCAAGGCAATCAACAACTGGAGTGTCATGCTGGAGACCGTTGCCAACCTGCCGCCCGGCAAATCTGCCACCATCAAACTGCTGCGCAATGGCGCTGAAATAAGCTTACCGGTCAAAATCGGTAAACGCCCGAAACCAAAAGCGCAGTAATTCGTTACGGGGACGGTTTTGGTTGCAGCCAGTTCGCCACTACGATACCCGCCTCGTACAGCAACCACAGCGGGACCGCCAGCATGAACTGCGAGACCACATCCGGCGGGGTAAAGATCGCACCGATCACAAATGCGCCCACCACGACATAAGGGCGTATCTCACGCAATTTTGCGATGCTGACCATACCCATGCGCACCAGCAGAACCACCGCAACCGGCACCTGAAAAGTAATGCCGAACGCCATAAACATGGACAACACAAAACTGAGGTATTTATCGATGTCGGTCATCACCGCCACGCCGACCGGCGCAGACGCGGTGATAAATCCGAACACCACCGGAAATACCACGAAATAGGCAAACGCCATACCGCAGAAAAACAGCAGCACACTGGCGGCGATCAACGGCACAATCAGGCGTTTCTCGTGCTCGTACAAACCCGGAGCCACGAAACGCCACACCTGATAGAGAAGATACGGCAGCGCGATCAGAAAGGCCGCCATCATCGTGACCTTGAGCGGCACGATAAACGGCGTAGTGACATCGGTGGCGATCATCTGCCCGCCTTCAGGAAGTTTACTCAGCATCGGTTGCGCCAACAGCGCGTAAAGATCGGAAGCCCAGGGAAACAGGCAAACGAAGATCAGCAGCAAGGCAATGACCGAATGCAGCAAACGCGTGCGCAATTCGATCAGATGCGCGATCAGGCTTTCGCTGGTACTCATCAGTCTCGCTTTGTTGAAGTAGATGGTTCAGCCAGCGGCTCGGATATAACCTCCGGCTCCCGGTGCTGGGCATGCAACACCTTTTGCGCGACCGTCAATTCGGCCTGCTTGACCGAATTTCCCAGCGTAGCGACATCCTCGCTGATATCCCCGTGAAATTTACGCGCTTCTGTGAAAGCGACATCGTTGCTGATGTCTGTTTTGACCTTGCTCACATAACGCTGCACGCTGCCCCAGAAATGCCCTGCGGTGCGTGCTACTTTGGGTAATTTTTCCGGTCCGATGACCAGCAATGCCACCAGCATCACCACCAGCATTTCAACAAAAGCGATGTCAAACATGGGTATTGTTTTTGTTCTTTACTTCGCCTTCAATGATTTGGCCTTCTTCCTTGACCTGTTTGACAGACTCATCATTTGCGCTCCCCATGCCTTCCTTGAAACCCTTTACTGCACCGCCCAGATCGCCGCCGATATTACGCAGCTTCTTGGTGCCGAATACCAGTGCGACGATCAGCAACACGATCAACCAATGCCAGATACTGAATGAACCCATGATGCTCTCCTTGATTAACTACGTTTAACGGCCATAGTCATGGCAGTTTTCCACTTCCCTCTCCTCAATCCTCTCCCGCAAGCGGGCGAGGAGGCGAACGAGGAAAGCTATCTTTAATTCACGCCGCCGATGACGTGTATGTGTAAATGAAAAATTTCCTGACCCCCGCCGCGACCCGTGTTGATCACGGTGCGAAACCCCTGATCCAGCCCCTGCTGTTTGGCAAGTTCGGGAATCAACAACAACATCCTGCCCAGCAAAGCGGCGTGTGTATCGTCCGCCTCCGCGAGCGAGACCAGATGCAACTTCGGAATCAGCATGAAATGCACCGGCGCGACCGGGTTGATGTCATGAAACGCCAGCACTTCGTCGTCTTCATATACCTTGCGACAGGGAATATCGCCGTGCGCAATTTTGCAAAACAGGCAGTCGCTCATACTTAGTCCTTGATTCTACTGTTCTTCTCAACAATACCCGACAACCCTTCGCGACGCGCCAACTCAGCCAGCACGTCCTCAGCAGACAGCCCGTGGTGGGAGAGCATCACCATGCAATGAAACCATAAATCAGCCGTTTCATACACGATATGGGCTTTATCGCCCTGCTTGCTGGCCAGTATCGTCTCAACCGCTTCCTCGCCCAGCTTTTTCAGAATGGCGTCCTCGCCCTTGCTGAACAATTTGGCGACGTAAGAACTATCCGGCGATGCCGCCTTGCGCGCCTCTATCGTTTCGGTCAGCTTTTGTAAAATCGTCATACTCATCCTCAAAGCTATCGTCGGGTTGAAACCCGACCTACCCACTCACTGTTTTTTGTAAATCTCGTCAGGCG
>JAUSLX010000059.1 GCA_030645775.1 Gallionella sp.
CCCGCCCACCTCCTGGCAAATTTCTAACATGAATGGCGGCACAGGTGCAACCAATGTCGTGCCCGGTACCGTGGAAATTTTGTTCAACTTCCGCTTCTCCACCGCCAGCACCGAACAGGAGCTTAAGGACCGGGTACACGCGATACTCGACAAACACCACGTCAAATACAATTTACAGTGGGAACTGTCCGGCAAACCCTACATTACCCCCAAGGGCAGCCTGGTCGAGGCCATCAGCCGCGCCATCGAACAGTCTTACGGCATCACCCCGGAACTGTCCACTTCAGGCGGCACCTCGGACGGTCGATTTATCGCCGACATCTGCCCTCAGGTAATCGAATTCGGCCCCTTGAATGCCACGATACACAAACTGAACGAATGCGTGGCCGTGGCCGACATCGAACCGCTCAAGCTTAGCTATCAACGCACGCTGGAAAATTTGTTATGCAAATGAAGAACTACTTTTCAGCGGGCACACAAAGCCTGCACACCGTGCGCGATTGTCTGCGCTTCGCGGTCAGCCGATTCTATCAGGCCAAATTATTTTTCGGGCACGGCAGCAGCGAAGCCTATGACGAGGCTGTCTATCTGATTCTGCACACGCTGCACTTGCCGATAGACACACTCGCCCCGTTCCTGGATGCACAACTCACCGACAGCGAACTGGGCGAAGTATTGAACATCATTCAGCGACGCGTAGAGCAGCGTATCCCGGCCGCTTATCTGACCCATGAAGCCTTCCTGGGCGAATACCGCTTTTATGTAGATGAACGCGTCATCGTGCCACGTTCCTTCATCTCCGAATTGCTGCGATCACAACTGTCCCCCTGGATCACAGAACCTGAAGCCATAACCCGCGTACTGGACTTATGCACCGGCAGCGGCTGTCTGGCGATTCTTTGCGCGGATGCCTTCCCCAATGCGCAAATTGATGCTGTTGACTTATCCCCTGACGCGCTGGCTGTGGCTGCGCGTAATGTCAACGATTACCAATTGGCTACACGGATAAATCTGATCGAATCGGACCTGTTTGCACAACTGACTGGCCGTCAATACGACCTGATCATTAGCAATCCACCCTATGTCGATGCGGAATCGGTAGCAGCATTGCCAGCCGAATATCTGCATGAACCGAAACTATCTTTGGGCAGCGGTTCAGACGGGTTGGATGCGACACGCGCAATCCTCGAACACGCCGCAGGTCACCTCACCGACAACGGCATCCTGATCGTCGAAATCGGTCACAACTGCGATGTTCTGGAAGCCGCCTACCCCAAGCTGCCGTTTACCTGGCTGGATGTGGCGGCGGGCGACCAGTTCGTGTTCATGCTGCATCGCAACGACCTGCTTTAAGCTATGCCAGTTGAGCATTACGAGAACTTCCCGGTCGCGTCCATCCTGATGCCAAAACGGCTGCGTCGCCCCGTTGCGGCGATCTACCACTTCGCCCGCGCGGCAGATGACATCGCCGACGAAGGCGATCTGTCCGACGACCAGCGCCTGCTGCAACTGGATGAATTTCGTGCCGAGCTGAATCGTATCGCCAATGAGGAAACCCCGTTCACGCCGCTGTTCCGAAATCTGGCCTCGATAATCGAACAGTACCAGCTTCCCTTGCAGCCTCATTACGATCTGCTAGATGCCTTCTCGCAGGACGTGGTGACAAAGCGCTACGACAATTATGCCGATCTGCTCGACTACTGCCGCCGTTCCGCCAATCCGGTCGGCATTCTGATGTTGCATTTGTACGAGGAAGCCACGCCGGTCAACCTCGCTTATTCCGATGCGATCTGCACCAGCTTGCAGCTGATCAATTTCTGGCAGGATGTCAGCAAGGATTGGGCGATAGCCCGCATCTATCTGCCGCTCGACGAGATGGCGCAATATGGCGTATCAGAGACACAGATTGCACAAGGAATTTGCGATGAAAACTGGCGAAGATTGATGCGATTTCAGATAGCCCGCACCCGCAACCTGATGTTGCAAGGCGCGCCGTTGGGCAGCATCCTCACCGGCCGTATCGGCCTGGAAATGCGCATGATCATCGCCGGCGGCTTGCGCATCCTCGACAAGATCGAAGCCGCTGATTACGACATATTCCGCCGCCGCCCGGTATTGCGTCCGCTCGACTGGGTTATCATGCTGGCCAAATCTGCGCCCCATTCTTATTAAATTATGACTCCAGAACAATATTGTCAGGACAAGGCCGCCGCCAGCGGTTCCAGTTTTTACTACAGCTTTTTGTTCCTCCCCAAAGAAAAGCGCCGCGCGATCACCGCGCTGTATGCCTTCTGCCGCGAAGTGGATGACGTGGTGGACGAATGCTCGGATGAACAAGTCGCCCGCACCACGCTTAACTGGTGGCGAACTCAGGTCGCGGAAATTTATGACGGACGTCCGCAGCATCCGGTCGCCATCGCCTTGGTACCCATCGTAAAACAGTTCAACATGGCGCAGGAGCATCTGCTGGAAATCATAGACGGCATGGAAATGGATCTGGATCAGCCGCGCTACGCCGACTTCAAGTCGCTGCAACTGTATTGTTATCGTGTCGCCTCGGTGGTCGGACTGCTATCGGCGGAAATTTTCGGCTACAACGACCGTCAGACGCTGAAATATGCCCATGATCTGGGCATCGCTTTCCAGCTCACCAATATCATCCGCGATGTCGGCGAAGATGCCAGGCGCAACCGTATCTACCTGCCGATGGATGAGATGAAACAGTTCGGGGTAACCGCCGCAGACATCCTCAATGCAAACGAAACCGAAAACTTCCGGAAACTGATGGCATTCCAGATCGAACGTGCGCAACGCTACTACCAGCAGGCACTGGCACAACTGCCGGACGCAGACAGAAAAACCCAGCGCACCGGCCTGATCATGGCGGCGATCTATCGCGCCACGCTGGATGAAATAGTAACCAGCGGCTG
>JAUSLX010000233.1 GCA_030645775.1 Gallionella sp.
CGGTGCGTCTGGTGGCAGGTGCAGCTCAAATGAACAAGGTGCAGGCGGGCGATGTGCTGGTCACCGACATGACCGATCCGGACTGGGAGCCGGTGATGAAAAAGGCTGCGGCGATCATCACCAATCGCGGCGGGCGTACCTGTCATGCCGCGATCATCGCGCGCGAGATGGGCATTCCGGCCATTGTGGGCTGCGGTCATGCCACTGCCGCGTTGCAGGATGGCGCGATGGTTACCGCATCCTGCGCGGAGGGCGATACGGGTTTTGTGTATCGGGGCAGTTTGCCGTTCGAGATTGTCGCGCCCGGCGAGGCTGATTTGCCGGATTTGCCGGTTAAACTGATGCTTAATGTCGGCAACCCGACGCTGGCTTTTGAATTTGCGCAAATGCCTTCAGCGGGCATCGGCCTGGCGCGGCTGGAATTCGTCATCAATAATATGATAGGCATTCATCCCAAGGCCGTGCTGAACTTTCAGACCTTGCCGGCAGCGTTGCAGGCGGCGGTGCTGGAGAAATCTCATGGTTATACCGATCCCGTTGCTTTTTATGTAGAAAAATTGACCGAGGGTGTCGCCAGTCTGGCGGCTGCGTTCTGGCCCCGTCCCGTCATCGTGCGCCTGTCCGATTTCAAGTCCAACGAATACAGCAAATTGCTGGGCGGGGAACTGTACGAGCCTGTCGAAGAAAATCCGATGATCGGATTCAGGGGCGCCGGGCGCTACGTCGCACCGGCCTTCAGGGATTGTTTCGCACTCGAATGTCGCGCAATGCTCAAAGTGCGTGAGGAGATGGGCTATAGCAATGTGGAAATCATGGTGCCGTTCGTGCGGACTGTGCAGGAGGCTGCCGAGGTCGTCGAAGAACTGGCGAAAAACGGTCTGGTGCGCGGAGAAAACGGGCTGCGCCTGATCATGATGTGCGAGATACCCTCCAACGCCCTGCTGGCAGAAGAATTTCTTGAGTATTTTGACGGCTTTTCGATAGGCTCGAATGATTTGACCCAGCTGACACTGGGGCTGGATCGCGATTCCAGCCTGGTCGCCAACCGCTTCGATGAGCGCGATGCGGCGGTCAAAAGCTTGCTGCATATGGCGATTTCCACCTGTAACCGGCTGGATAAATACATCGGCATCTGCGGTCAGGGGCCGTCCGATCACTTCGATTTCGCGCAATGGCTGATGGAGCAGGGCATACAGACCATCTCGCTGAATCCCGATAGTCTGCTGGAAACCTGGCGCAAACTCGGTGAGGCGGGGAAAACGGGGATAACAGCCCACGAGTCCAATGGTTCAAAAGCAGCCATTTGTGAATAGCCGGCCTGTGCTCTTCCCGACACTAGAAAACGCCGGTTTTTTCATGAGCCATCCTGCATGTTTGGCACGCTTGAACTGTGAAATATCCATCATCAGAGCGTAAGCTGGTAGTATAAGAAACCGTATCTGGAAGTTACAGCACCGCATGGAAAATCAGAAAATTAAGCCCGGATATACATTGCTTCTATGGGGTGTATGCCTTATTGCATTGATGGTCTGGCTGGCAGGATCGTGGCTTGCAGCAGACTCACTTCAGACCTCACGCGCCAATGCCTTGATCAGCGAACAAACCGGCACGATCAGTCAGCAAGCCGAGAATATTAAAGTCAATATTTCTCACAATCTTGAGACGTTGCACGGCATTCCATCGGTAGTGGCAAGAGACGGAGATGTTTTGCGCGCCTTGTCCCATTTTTCTGCAAACACTTATCCGGCAACGCTGGCACCAGCAGAGCGCAAGTCGCTCTGGTCGAAAAATGTCCAGCTTAAAACTGTTAGCAGCTATTTAAATCTGGTCAGTCAGTCCCTGGGTTCTGATGTCATCTACGTCATGAATGCGGCGGGGGATTGCATTGCGTCCAGCAATGCCGACAAATCCGACAGTTTTGTCGGTGCAAATTACGCCACTCGTGAGTACTTTAAAACGGCGATAAAAGGCAATAACGGCAACCAGTATGCCGTTGGAAAGACCAGCAACATTTCCGGCCTGTATTTCAGTGCGCCGGTCAGTTCTGAAGGCCGCATCATCGGTGTGGTTTCCGTGAAGATCAACATGAGCGCGCTGGCACACTGGGTGAATCAGACAGACGCCTTTATATCTGATCAGTATGGCGTGATTATTCTGTCGAGCGACGCAAGGCTCGACATGCGTGCATTACCTGATGCCGCCATCAGCGCGCTTTCCACCGAAGCGCGAATGGCGCGCTACAGACGCGATAATTTTCCGCCGCTAACCGTCAGCGTCTGGCCCGGATCTGCGTCTTTGCAGCGTTTTGATCAGGAAAATCAGCCGGTGCTGCTGACTGACCGGACACTTGCAAAAGACAATATCAATATTTACGTCTTTAAACGACTGCCTGAAATCGTCGAGTTCACCCAGGACAGGCTGAGGCTGTTCCTGCTGCTGAGCATTTCCGGCGCGCTCGCCATTTTATTCATCGGCGCACGTATCAATTACAACCGCACTCGAAAACAAACCGAACGTGCACTGCGAGACAGCGAAGCATCGCTCAGGGAAGCGCAGATGATTGGGGGGTTGGGCAGCTACGTTGTTGATCTTCGCACGGGGAGGTGGGGCGGCTCGGATATGCTATTCCGGTTGTTCGGCATAGGCGAGGTGTACGAACGTACACAGGCTGGCTGGGACGCATTGATACATCCCGTCGACCGCGCGATGCTGGACGAATACTTTAAAAACGACGTTCTGGCTCAAGGCAAGGTATTCGACAAGGAATACCGCATTATTCGTCACGACGACCAGTCCGAGCGATGGATACACCAGTTGGGCAAGCTGTCATTTGACGCTCAGGGGCATCCTTTGAAAATGCACGGCACGCTGGAGGACACCACCAGACAAATTCAGATTCAGGATGAATTGCGTAGCGCCCGCGATGCAGCGGAAGCCGCAAACCGGACCAAGAGCGTCTTTCTTGCGAACATGAGCCACGAATTGCGCACGCCCCTGAACGCGATCATCGGCTATAGCGAGATGCTGGAGGAGGATGCCGAGAGCGAAGGAAGAATGGATTTTGTACAAGATCTGCAAAAAATAAAATCCGCAGGCAGAAACTTACTGGAGCTGATCAATGACGTGCTCGACCTGTCCAAGATCGAGGCCGGGAAAATCGAGCTTTACGCCGAAAACATAGACCTGACGGCTATGACGCAGCAATTGGCCAGCACCATCCAACCGCTGGTCACCCGGAACGGTAACACCCTGCAGATGCATTTGCCGGACGATTTGGGATGTGCATTTACCGATCAGACCAAGCTGCGCCAGGTATTGCTGAATCTGCTGAGCAATGCGTGCAAATTCACCGAGCGTGGCGTGGTCACGATGACTGCGGCGCGCGAAACAGTAACCGGCGTGGACTGGCTGATATTTGCGGTAACCGATTCGGGCATCGGCATGACCACCGAGCAGATGGGCAGGTTATTCCAGGCGTTTTCTCAGGCGGATACCTCGACCACGCGCAAATATGGTGGCACGGGTCTGGGCTTGATGATCAGCCGACACTTTTGCCAGATGCTGGGCGGCGATATTACGGTGACAAGTCTGCCGGGCCAGGGCTCTGCGTTCACCGTGCGGTTGCCGGCCACTTTGCAGCAGGACGCCTCTGTCGAAACGATCCACCGCGCCACGGCGCAGCATGAGACGACCATTGTCGCGCGCGCAACCGTGCTGGTCATCGACGATGATCCGAATGCGCGTGACCTGCTGCGGCGTCTGCTGGGTAAGGAGGGTTTTCGCGTAGAATGCGCTGCGGGCGGCAATGAGGGGCTGAAAATGGCTCAGACACTGCTGCCCGACATCATCACGCTGGATGCGATGATGCCAGACAAAGACGGCTGGACTGTTCTGTCCGAGTTGAAGGCGAACCCTTTAACGGCCCAGATCCCGGTCATCATGCTGACCATGATGGACAACCAGAATCTGGGCTTCTCACTGGGTGCTGCGGATTATCTGAACAAGCCGGTGTCGCGTGAGCGCCTGCTGGAGACGGTAGGCAAGCATTTGAGCAACCGGGATGGCACCATCCTGATAGTGGAAGATGACATCGCATCGAGGCAGATGCTCCGGCGTGCCCTTGAGCAGGAACGCTGGCCGGTCATCGAGGCGGAAAACGGACGGGTGGCGCTGGAGCGTATCGCCGAGCACATTCCGGCGCTGATTCTGCTGGATTTGATGATGCCGGAAATGGATGGTTTTCAGGTGATCGAACAACTGCACCAGCACGATGCCTGGCGCACTATCCCGGTGGTGATCATTACCGCAAAAGACCTGACGCGACAGGATATGGAGCGGCTTAACGGCAGTGTGCTGCAGATTGTTCAGAAAGGCACTTATAGTCAGTCTGACTTGTTGGCCCAGGTTCGCCGCCTGGTCAATGTTAAAAAATCATAGGAGAGAAACAATGGCCAAACTGCTGCTGGTTGAAGACAATGAAATGAACCGCGATATGTTGTCGCGCCGACTGGAACGCAAGGGTTACCAGGTGCTGATCGCGGTGGATGGCGAACAGGGTATCGCGATGGCGCAATCGGCAGCGCCGGACTTGATCCTGATGGATATGAGCCTGCCTGTCATAGATGGATGGGAGGCGACGCGCAGATTGAAATCCGCACCTGAAACCAGCGGCATCCCCGTCATCGCGCTGACCGCACACGCCATGGTAGGCGACCGTCAGCAGGCACTGGATGCCGGGTGCGACGACTATGATATCAAACCGATTGATCTGCCGCGCCTGCTGGAAAAAATTGAGGCATTGCTGAAATAAGGTCATGAATACCAGTGGCAACATCACACCGGTTGAGGTCAGTATAACTGCTGATGGCAAGCCGAATTTCCCGCCCTACCTGAGGCATGAGTTGCTCACGCAGGTCAATGCGATCATCGGCTACAGCGAAATGCTGCTTGAAGAAATTGCGGATCGGGGTGGGTCAACGAAGGGCTGGCAAGCCGATCTGGACAAGATACGCGCGTCCGGCGCCGATCTCTTTCAGTTTCTGGAAAACAGCCGCACCGACCCCGGCTCACCCGAGTTTTTGGCCAATCTGCTGTACTTCATCCGCACGCTGGTCACGACCATCGTAGGTTACGCCGACTTGCTGATTGAGGAAGCCGATAACCAGATACTGCCGGAGACGCTGCGCGATCTGGAAATCATCCGCAATGCCGGTCACACGCTCGTCGAACGCCTGCACGCATTCGTTCAAATTGATGCGACACAGGCGAGCTTGGCAAACCTGGGCAGCGCGATTGCGGAGGTTTTCCCGCTGATGCGCAATGCGGTCAATGCAATGCAAAGTCGCAAGAATAAGTCGACTCGCTTATTACCCGGGAAATTGCTGGTCGTGGATGACGACGCAATCAGCCGTGATCTGCTCGTACATGAACTGCTGCGCGAAGGCTATCAGGTCGACACCGCCGAGGGCGGACGTCAGGCGCTGGAGATGATCCGATGCGGCAGTTATGACCTGATTATTCTTGATATTGTTATGCCGGAGGTGAACGGCTATCAGGTGCTGGAGCAGTTGAAAAACGACGGTACATTGATCGATCTGCCCGTTGTGATCATTTCGGCCTGGATAGAAATGGACGACATCGCTCACTGTATCGAACTCGGTGCCGAGGATTACCTGCCGCGCAAGTTTAATTCCGCCTTGCTGAAAGCGCGCGTGAGTGCCTCACTTGAGAAAAAATGGCTGCGCGAACAACGACAGGCATGGCTGCAGGAAAAGCAGAAAGTAGAACACGCGGCATTGCTCGCCTCGGAGAAAAAATTCCGTCAACTGGTCAGCGGTGCACTGGTAGGTATCTTTCGTACCACGCTGGAGGGCCATGTGCTGGATGCAAATCCCGTTATGCTCCAGACACTGGGCTATGAGAGCATCATTGAGCTCAATCAGGCAGGCATGCAGAGCATTTACGCCGATCCGGGAGATCGGCAACGACTGCTGGCGCGACTGAGCCAATCGCCTGTGCACGGCTTTGAAACCCGGGGCAGGAAAAAATCCGGCGAGATTTTTTACACCGCGATCAGCGCTCAACTTGTTTCATCTGAAGACGGAAGCGAACAATTTCTCGAAGGTACGCTGGAGGATATCACCGAGCGCAAGCAGGCCGAAATGGAGTTGCGCATCGCCGCTACCGCCTTTGAGTCACAGGAAGGCATGATGGTCACCGATGCCAGTAAAGCCATTATGCGGGTGAATAGATCATTCACACGGGTTACCGGTTACACGGCTGAAGAGGCCATAGGACAGACTCCGCGCCTGCTCAATTCGGGGCGTCAGGATGCTGAGTTCTACGCCGCAATGTGGGAGCACATCAGCCGTGCGGGTGCGTGGGAAGGTGAAATCTGGAACCGGCGCAAGAATGGCGAAATTTACCCGGAATATCTTACGATCACGGCGGTAAAAGACGCAGCCGGCATCGTAACCAATTACGTTGCCACGTTTAACGATATCACCGTCAGCAAGGCGGCGGCGGACGAGATTAAAAATCTGGCGTTTTACGACCCGCTCACACATTTGCCCAATCGTCGTTTGTTACGTGACCGGCTCAAGCTGGCACTGGCTTCCAGCATGCGTAGCGGCAGAGAAGGCGCACTGTTGTTT
>JAUSLX010000241.1 GCA_030645775.1 Gallionella sp.
ACCGCGAACATCTGGTGGATACCTGCGGCACCGGCGGAGACGGCATCAGCACCTTTAACGTCTCGACCACCGCTGCCTTCGTTGCAGCGGCAGCCGGTGCGCGCGTCGCCAAACACGGAGGTCGGTCGGTATCCTCGACCTGCGGCAGTGCAGATGTGCTGGAAAAGCTCGGCGTCAACATCAACCTGTCGCCAGAACAAGTCGCGCGTTGCGTCGATACCATCGGCATCGGCTTCATGTTCGCGCCCAATTTCCACGGCGCGATGAAATATGCAGCGCCGGTGCGCCGCGAACTCGGCGTGCGCACCCTGTTCAACGTGCTGGGGCCGCTGACCAACCCCGCCGGTGCGGACAATCAGGTGTTAGGCGTGTTTCATCCCGATCTGGTCGGCATCATGGCGCGCGTACTGCAACGCTTAGGCAGCCATCATGTGCTGGTAGTACACGGCGCAGACGGAATGGATGAAATTTCGATCAACACCACGAGTCATATTGCAGAACTGAAACACGGCGAGATCAGCGAATATACCGTCACCCCTGAACAATTCGGCATGGACTGCGCCTCCAACGACTTGCTGCGCGTAGCGAATGCTGCGGAGGCCTGCGCCATGCTGACCAGCGTACTCGACAACCAGCCCGGCGCACCCCGCGACATCGTGCAACTGAATGCAGGGGCTGCGATCTATGTCGCCGGATTGAGCAACACCTTGGCGGAAGGCATCGCCCGCGCCGGTGAAGTCATCGCCAGCGGCACAGCCAAAGCCAAGCTGGAACAACTAATTGAATTCAGTGGAAAATTTCAAAGTTGATGCCAAAGAAGCCCGCGTAGCCCGGATGTAATGCAATGAAATCCGGGATTGATTTCAAAGAGCGTCCCCGGATTTCACTCCGTTTCATCCGGGCTACACAACTGTTATTTTTAGTACGAAGCGGCCACGCATCATTTTTACCTCCTCACCTCTTCGGCACTTGAAATTCCGCATTCCCGCCCCATCTTCCTCGTCACTTTGTTCAACCTTAAATTCAAGGACTGCTATGACTGCAAGCACTAATCGCGAAACGATGGGATTTCAGACGGAAGTAAAGCAACTTCTGCAATTGATGATCCACTCCCTGTATTCCAACCGCGAGATTTTTCTGCGCGAACTGGTCTCCAACGCATCGGACGCCTGCGACAAACTGCGTTTCGAGGCGCTGCACAACGACTCGATGTTCGAGAATGATTCCGAGCTGAAAATCAGCCTGAGTTTTGACAAGGAAGCGCGCACGCTGACGATTTCTGACAACGGCATCGGCATGAACCGCGACGAAGTCATTAACAATCTGGGCACCATCGCCAAGTCCGGCACGCGCGAATTTTTCTCACGCCTGAGCGGCGACCAGCAAAAAGATGCGGGGCTGATCGGTCAGTTCGGCGTCGGTTTCTATTCCGCGTTTATCGTTGCAGACAAAGTCGTCGTAACCACCCGTCGTGCCGGTGAAAACACCGATCAGGGCGTTTCCTGGGAGTCTGATGGCGGCGGCGAGTTCTCCATCGAGATGGTCGAAAAGGCGAATCGCGGTACCACCATCACGCTGCATCTGCGCGAAGACCAGGACGACCTGCTTTCCGGCCACAAGATACGCGCTATCATCCGCAAGTATTCCGATCACATCGTTCAACCGATTGTGATGCGCAAGGAAGAATGGAAAGACGGCGCTCAGGTTGTCACGGAAGAAAACGAGACAGTAAATCAGGCATCCGCACTCTGGGCGCGTGCCAAGAACGAGATTACCGACGACGAATATAAGGCGTTCTACAAGCACGTCGGCCACGACTACGAAGATCCGCTGGCGTGGACACATGCCCGCGTCGAAGGCCGTCAGGAATACACCCAGCTGCTCTATGTGCCTGCCCGTGCGCCATTCGATCTGTGGGATCACAACGCACAGCACGGTATCAAGTTGTATGTGAAACGCGTATTCATCATGGACGACGCGGAACAGTTGCTGCCGTCTTACTTACGCTTCGTGCGCGGTATCGTCGATTCCAACAACCTGCCGCTGAACGTGTCGCGTGAGATTCTGCAGGAATCAAAGGATATCAAGGCGATCCGCGAGGGTTGCACCAAGAAGGTACTCAGCCTGCTGGAAGACCTGGCTGCCAACGATGCGGAAAAATACACTACGTTCTGGGGTGAATTCGGTCAGGTCATCAAGGAAGGCGCGGGGCAGGATTTTGCCAACAAGGACAGGATTGCAGGGCTGTTGCGCTTCGCCTCCACCCACTCAGACACCACGGCAGAAACCGTTTCGCTGTCTGATTACATAGCCCGGATGAAGGAAGGCCAAGACAAGATTTACTACATCACCGCCGACACCTTCAATGCGGCGAAGAACAGCCCGCATCTGGAAGTGTTCCGCAAGAAGGGCATCGAAGTGCTGCTGCTCTCGGCCCGCGTGGACGAATGGGTAGTCGGTTCGCTGACTGAATTCAAGGAAAAGTCTTTGGTCTCCGTTGCCAAGGGCGGGCTGGATCTGGGTGCACTGGAAGATGAAGCCGAGAAACAGGATCAGGAGAAGCAAGCCACCGAGCATAAGGAGCTGACTGAGAAGATCGAAGCCAGCCTGACCGGCCGAGTCAAAGAAGTACGCGTCACACACCGCCTGACCGACTCACCGGCATGCCTGGTAGCGGACGAAGATGATATGAGCGGCAATATGGCGCGCATGTTGAAAGCGGCGGGTCAAAAGATACCGGAATCCATGCCGATTCTGGAAATCAACCCGCAACATCCGGTGGTGATTCGTCTGAAGGCGGAATCGCAGCACTTCGATGACTGGGCAGCGGTGCTGTTCGATCAGGCCTTGCTGGCCGAAGGCGGTCAGCTCGACGATCCTGCGGGCTTTGTGAAGCGCATCAACCATCTGATGCTGGAAATGCGCGCAGGCTGAGGAAAAAACATCTGTCCACGAAAAGCACGAAATGATTCTGTAAAAATACTTGATGAGATGGCAAGACATAAGCTAACGCCAAGTGTTACATGGAACAAATTTTAATTACCCTTTTGATTTTGTTCGTGTATTTCGTGATTTTCGTGGATAAATGGTTTTAAACAAGGCCGGAGCAATCCGGCCTTGTCGTTTTTGTGGCGAGAAAATCTGCAACGGTCGGATAAGCTAACTTAACCTTCAGCTCGCGCTTGATGCGCCCATTGGCCAGCCTTCTGGATTCATTCATAAACGACCACATCACAGGCGACACGGCGCGCTGCACTTCGCATCGCGTCATGCGCGGCGCAGGCGACAAGCCATACGCATCGGCCACTAAATCGAAGTAGTCGCCCATCTTCATTTCATCTTCATCGGTCGCATGATAGACGCGGCACGGCTTCGCTCTGCGCAACGCCGCAACAGCGATCCTTGCCAGATCGTCGGCGTGGATGTGATTGCTGTAGCTGTCCTCCGCCGCCGCAATAGCCGGAGAACCGGCACGCAGTCGCGCCAGCGGAAGACGGTCTTCTGCATAAATGCCTGGCACCCTGAGGATGCTGGCATTAACCCCGTTGCGCCTGGCCCAGCGACGGATCTGCCGCTCGGCATCCACCCTGAGTTTTCCGCGTACAGATGCCGGATTTACCGCTCTGGTTTCGCTCACGCGATCCCCGCCGCAATCGCCGTACACGCCGCTGGTGCTGATATAAATCAGACAGGACGGCAAAGCACCCTGCGATAAGACGCTGAGCAGATTGCGCGTACGGACATCAACGCCCCCCTTTGACAAAGGGGGGCTGGGGGGATTTCCCGGTGGCGCGAAATGCAGCACCGCATCGGCTAACCCCGAGAGCCGAGCCAGACTGGTGCGATCATCCAGATCACCGACAATCGGAATGGCGCCAAGATTGCGCAGACCCGCGCAGTTTTCCGGGTTGCGCACCAGTGCATACACGCGATAACGCTGGACAAGCCTGCGGAGAGTGCGCCGCGCTATATCCCCACAGCCAACAATGAGTATTCGTTTCATAGGCTAATTATGCGTTAAAATCCACGCTTTCGCGCAACCGCTCCATACACCAGCACAGATCATGACTTTCCAGACCACAATCCAGCCCAGCGGCCACCAGTTCCCCGCCGAAGCGCACGAAACCCTGCTCGAAGCCGCACTCAGACACGGTTACAACCTGCCCTACAGCTGCCGCGATGGTGTATGTGGCGCGTGCAAGGGCAAGGTGCTGCAAGGTCAGGTGGACTTTGGCACCCATCAGGGCAGCACGCTGACCGACGCTGACAAAGCCCAGGGCATGGCGCTATTTTGCTGCGCGAAGCCCCTGTCAGACCTGGTGATTGAATGTCAGGAAGTCAACGCGGTCAAGGATATTCAAATCAAAACCATGCCTTGCCGGGTGCATAGCATGGAAAAACCCGCCGACGATGTGATGGTGCTAAAACTCAAACTGCCCGCCAATGAACGCCTGCAATTCCTCGCAGGACAGTACATAGACATACTGCTCAAGGATCAGAAGCCGCGCAGCTTTTCACTGGCCAATGCGCCGCACAAAGATGAACTGCTGGAATTGCATATCCGCAACATTACCGGCGGCGCGTTTACCCAGCATGTCTTTACCGAGATGAAAGAGCGCGACATTCTGCGTTTCAAGGGGCCACTCGGAACCTTCTTCCTGCGCGAAGATTCCGACAAACCTATCATTTTCGTCGCCAGCGGCACCGGCTTTGCGCCGGTCAAAGCCATCATCGAACATGCGCTGCATATTGGCATCAAGCGTTCCATGCACTTCTACTGGGGCGCGCGCAAACTGTCCGATCTGTACATGCTGGATATGGCCAGGCAGTGGGAAGCACAAGGTATCAAATTCACCCCGGTACTGTCTGACGCTCTGCCTGAAGATGAATGGCAGGGACGCACCGGTTTCGTCCATCGGGCCGTGCTGGAAGACTACAGCGACCTTTCCGCACACGAAACCTATGTCTGCGGTGCCCCCGTCGTTGTCGAAGCAGCGCACACTGATTTTACTGCGCAGCGCGGCTTGCCTAACGAAGCGTTCTATTCGGACGCCTTCACCTTCGTTCCCAAGAGCTGAACCTAGAAAAAGCAGTTATCCGCATCAATTCTTGCTAAACGCTAAGCGCTTGCAATCATTGATGCGGATTGAACTGAGATTTTAAGGCTCAGGCTTATTGCAGGGTGCGTGACGACTCGCGATCAATCACCACCTGATCGCGCCCATTATGCTTGGCATGGTACAAGCGCCGATCCGCTTCCTTGAGCAGCTCTTCAGCCGAACAGGGTTCTTCCGGCGTCCAACTGGAAACACCAATACTGCAACGTACATCCCCCACCTCCAGCGGCGCAATAGCTGTTTTACGCACACGATCCAGAATACGATTGGCGATCTCCAGCGCGACTGCGGCATCGGCATGCGTCAACAGCACAACGAATTCTTCACCACCGTAGCGCACCAGAATATCCGAGTCGCGCATCTGCTCATGAAGTATTTCGGCAAAACCGCGCAACACGGCATCGCCCACATCATGTCCATAGGTATCGTTGATGCGTTTAAAGTAATCGATATCCAGCATCAGACAACTGAGCGACTGACTGTGGCGCACACTCTGCTTGAGTTGCGGCGCCAGCCATGACCACAGGAAATGCCGGTTATACGCGCCCGTCAATTGATCCCGGTTGCTCTGTGATTCCATTTTCATGGCCAGCCGCGCCAATGCGGACGACTTGGCAACGCTCTCCGTCACGTCATTGATGCTGATTGCCGCCAGCGTTTCGCCGCGACTATTGGTCAATGGCGCCACGCTCACCTGTTGTTGCATCAGCTTCAAATCATGCATAGGGGAAACCAGCGGTATGGGCAGCACATAACGATTCAGCGTTTGCGAGATCAGCTGCGGCGATTTGTGTTTTATACATAGCTCAATAGCCGATAGCAGGCGCGGGCTGTTCAAGTCGGCGAACAATTCCGTTAACAGCTTGCCGCATGCCTGCTGCGAAGAAATGCCGGTTTTGCGTTCCAGCCATTGATTCCATCTATGCACGCGCAAGTCCATGTCAACCAGCAACACGCCGACCATCAAGGTATCGGTCAGGTTGGCAAAGAGCCGGGTAAGCTCGGCAAAATCCCTCTGCATTCGGACGAAAACCAGAAAGTACAGTACCGGGGAAACCAGTACGACCAACGTGACCGCATCTATGATGCTCCAGATTCTGTCCGAAACTGTAAATGACATGAGGGGCATAATCACATCATGCAGCAATGCCATGAACAGGAACTCGACGCTGAATACCACGACACCCACCGCGATGACGATGCGCAGCGGTGTGTTGAACAAGCCTGATTTCCAGCGTTTCATTGTGTGTGCTCCGATGCGTTCAGCGACTCCAGCATGTCAACCTTACAAACTTCTCAGCAATTTATGCAAGCGGTCAAACAACACCTGCACCGAATCAACCGACATCAACATCACCATGCGCCCCTCGATTTCACGCTGCGCTGCCTTCAGGTGCGTGAACATGATGATCGCCTGCATCTCACGTCCCGCATTGTCCCGGTTACGCTGCTCCATGATGTCCGGCAAATTGCCTTCCATATAGCCCGGCAATGACATCCGCACTTCCTGGCCCAGCATATCGGCAATCACCGCCATCCCTGAGGTGATGATGATATTGCCGATTTCCATCATCGCTTCGTGCTCGATGCCGCGCAAGTCGTCTTCTCCTGCCCCCAGCATGGAGGGCCCGACCAGTGCGCGCACCAGTCTCTTGCTGTCCTCTGAAGGAAACATCAAAATGGACGTCCCTTCGCTCTGCCCGGAAAAACTCTGCCAAACTGCGGCAACCATGGCGTGCGGATCAAGCTGCAAGGCCTGTGTTACCTGATCGTAGGGAACCACCTGCACCAATGGCACCGTCATCTCGATGTGATCGTTCAACAATTCGGACAGCTGCGTGGCGGCACGACTCAGGCCGACGTTGGCCAATTCGCGCAATGCGTCGCGTTCCAGTTCATCGAGTTCCATCATGCCACCTGCGCCAACAGCGCGGCGATTTTTACCGCATTGACCGGCTTCTCTACAACCTGAATAAAACCGACCGCCAGCGCCGAATCGACCACTGTTCTTTGGGTATTTGCCGTCAGCAGCACAAATTTCGCCTTGAGTCCGGCGCCCAGCATGGCCTGCGCCATTTCCACCCCGTTGTATTCCGGCATGTTGTAATCCAGTACTACCAGTTCAGGTCGCATTTCCCGCATCTTTTCCAGCGCATCCGGCAACGCGGTCGCTTCGAACAGTTCATGTTGTCCGTCTTTAGGCATGTAAGCCTTGAACAGCATGCGCGAAGTCATGCTGTCATCCACAATCAAAATCTTCATCTTGTGTCTCCCTTATTGATTCGGTTTTCGATCGCTTGCAGCAAAGTTGACCGATGCTTATTGCAGTGTTCGAGACACAGAGACATATCATCCCCGCAGCGTCTGACCATTGCAATACCCGCCAACAAATCCTGCCAGGCAGGCTGAGCTATCGTCTGCCCATCCCTCAGACCATTACGCAAATAGCGTGCGTAAATCGCCATACTGCGAAAAAAAAATTCCATTTCCGGCAAATGCACGGCACGCGCACCGCCGAACAGCGTATCAAACTCCTGATGCAATTGATCCAGTTGCGTACAACTCAACGGCACACCCGATTGCATAATATCGGTTACCCGTTGCATGCGTTGCTGGCAATCCACACAAAATGTATGAACCAGACTATCCAGCACTCTTTCCATATCACCGCACCTATTTACGCACGATGCTGCTCAAATAGGCAGGCATATTGTCCAGCGCCACCACCTGATCCACCGCATCAAGTGCGATCGCCGCACCCGGCATGCCATATACCACGGCACTTGCCTCATCCTGTACCAGCGTATGACCACCGACACGGCGCATCGCCAGCAAACCATCCGCACCATCGACACCCATACCCGTCAGCAACGCTCCTATCGCACGATTTTGACAGGTCGTCGCCACCGACTTGAACATCGGGCTGGCCGAAGGCCGAAAACCATTGAAGCGCATCCCCTGATTCAAGTTCACTGCCAGACCCTCATGAGTACGGGTAACCAGCAGATGCTGATCGTCCGGCGCAAAATAAACTGTTCCCGCCGTCAGCAACTCGCCTTGCTCAGCCAACTTGACGTTCAACAGGGTATTTCCCGCCAGCCAGGCCGCCAGGCCCCCGACGAAACCCTTGGAAATATGCTGTGTCACCACGACAGGTACCGGAAAACCAATCGGCAACGAAGCGAATATTCGATGCAAGGCCTGCGGCCCGCCGGTAGAACAAGCAATCGCCAGCAATTCATAGGCCTTGGTGCGCTGATGAATCGCCGTCTCATAAATATCAACGCCACTGGGCCGTTCAACTTTGAAGCGCTTGAACAGTTTAACTTGCGACATGGCGCGCACGGTGTCCACCAGATCACGGCGGATTGTTTCGAAGTCAGGATGAGTAAACCCGCGCGGCTTTTCCATGACCGCCAGCGCACCTTCTTCGATGGCGCGGAAGGTGATACGCAATTCTTCATCATCCACACTGGAACTGACCACGACGATCGGCGTCGGGCTGTTCGCCATGATCATGCGCGTCGCCTCGAAACCGTCCATCACCGGCATGCGGATATCCATGGTGATCACATCCGGCTTCAGGTCACGTGCCATCTGCACCGCTTCGCGTCCGTTCTTTGCGTGACCGACCACTTGCATATCAGGCTGTTGTTGAAAAATCGCCTTGAGCAGCAACGCAACGACGGATGAATCTTCCACGATCAGGATGCGCAACATAACTTCTTTCTTGTCTTTCCAAATAATCCATTGGGGCGCAGGTCGGGCTTGTGTCAATTCCACACGCAACATTCTGCGTAGTGGATTGCCTGACTTTGTTGCAGCCCGACATGTCGGCATAAATGCCGACCTACAACTGCCATTGCTCCCCTCGCCCATTTATGGGAGAGGGGTTGGGGGAGAGGGTCAAATCAACTGACCCACCACATCCAGCAACACCTTGGTTTCGAACTGTCCCTTGACGATATAGGCCTCGGCACCCACTTCAATGCCGAGCTTCCGGTCCTCTTCCCTGGCCAGTGATGTCACGATGATGACGGGCAATCGTTTCAAACGCTCGCTCTGCTTGATCAGCGCTGTCAGTTCAAAACCATCCATTTTCGGCATTTCAACATCCGTCACTACGAGATCAAAAGCCTGTTCCTGCAACATATCCCACGCCTGCTTGCCATCCACCGCCAAGCTGACCTTGTAGCCCGCATGTTCAAGTATGCTTTTCTCCAGGCTGCGCGTCGTGATGGAATCATCCACCACCAGCACGCGCAGCACTTTTTCAACCTCTACACGACTCTCAACATGATGCAGATGCGCAAGGCTGCCGTGCATGGCCGAATCCACCAGGTCAGACGGGTTGAGCACCATAATCACCTCTCCGTTACCCGTCAGTGTGCCGCCGGTAATATTGCGCACAGTCTGCAATAGCGAACGAAACGGCTTGACCACGATTTCCCGCTCACCAATCACCTCATCCACCAGAAAAGCCACGCTGTCCCAACCCTTGGCGACCACCATTACCGGCAGTATCTTTTTGTTGATACGTTCCTGCGTTTCCAATTCCAGCGTTGCAGCCAGATCGCGCAGCGGAATACTACGGCCCCGGTACAGAATGGCATGACTGGCTTCGACTTCGATGATCTGCTCAGGCCTGATTTCCATGATGCGATCCACCGCCGAGGTGGGAATGGCAAATACCGCCCCGCCCGCCCGCACCAGCACCCCGTGATCAGTGGCCAGCGTGATCGGCAGCCTGAGAACAAAACGGGTGCCTAATCCTTGGTCAGTTTGCACCTGCACCGAGCCTTTCAGTTTGCGCAAATTCATCACGACTACGTCCAGACCGACGCCGCGTCCGGAAATACGGGTGATGATGTCCTTGCTGGAAAAGCCCGGCCGAAAGATCAGATCGAGTATCTCGTCACGCCCCATCGCGGCCAGCTCGGCCTCGCTGACGAGCTTCTTCTTTCGAGCGCTGGCGGCGATCTCGTCTACCGAAATACCATTGCCATCATCCTGCACCGTCATCACAATCTGGCTGCCTTCACTGCTTACCGAAATATGCAAACGCCCTTCGGCAGGCTTGCCTTTGTTCAATCGTTGTTGCGGTGCTTCAATACCGTGATCCAGCGCATTGCGCAGCAAATGAACCAGCGGGTCGTGTATGCCATCCAGCACCATGCGATCTATTTCAATATCGTCACCACTGATTTCAAAATTGACTTTTTTCCCCAGCTCACGTGCGATATCGCGCACCGAACGTGACATCGGACGCAACAAGGTGGCCACGGGCACCAAGCGCATCATGCGTACACTATCCTGCAAGGATTCCACCAGTATGCCGAGACGACTGGTGCTCGAGCGCATCTCACGGTGCGCCCGTGCACTCGCAATATCCAGTTCCGCGACCGTATCCGCGCTGCGTTTCAACCAGCCATCCCTATCCGCTTGCGATGTTTTGACCATTGCACGGCTCCAGCCTGACGTCAATTCCTGCACCCTGTTGCGCAGTTGCTGCATGCTGACCAGATGGTCGTCCATTCCGATCTTGGCGACCTGCAATTCTTCCATCATGGCAGCCAGATTTTCCAGCTTGTCCACATTCACACGCACCACATCCGTCGCGTGGTGTTGACTGCCCGCAGCAGGTTTACTGATTTCAACTGACCGATCAGCTTCGGTTCCTGCGCCCGCATTCGCAATCGGTTGTGGGTGCGGGGGCGCATGAACAACGGCAACGGGTGGTACGACAGGCTGATCCTGAATCGCCTCATTAACAGGTACGGCCGGCTCAACTGCGACACTTTCCAGCCGGGCAATCAATGCGTTCTTGTCAAAACCCAGGGATTGTTGAGAACCAAAAGCAACCATCGCCTGTCGCATCGCATCCAGCGACTCCAGCACGAGGTCTGTCGCCGCACCGTCAGGATTACGGTTTTCGCGTTTTAAAACAGCAAAAATACTCTCCAGATGATGAGCGATGTCAGCGATATTAGTCACTTCCACCCCGCGTGCGGCACCCTTGATGTTGTGAGCCGCACGAAATACACTCTCCAGCGTCTGACGCCGTTCGCTGTCCTCTATGCCCTTCTCCAGCACCAGCAAGCCATCGGTAATCGTCTGAAGCTGTTCATCCAGCTCGATGGCAAAGGTATCCATCAGCATGCGCATCAATTCCTGATCCAGTCCTAAGGGCATAGTCGTTCCTGTCGAATGTTTTTGCTCACCCTTACAACTTGTACGTGCTGACGCTATCGCGCAGACGTTCGGCCACACGACGCAAGTCCGCCGATGAACTCTTGCTTTGCTGCGCGCTGCTGACGAATTGCGCCGTCACCTTGTTGATTTCCTTCATCGCCATGGTCACCTGTTCCAGCCCGATAAAACCCTGCCGCACCACAGCGGTAATTTGCTGGCTGGCCATGGCCGTTTCGCGCACCACTTCGCCCAACTGATTCATCACCTCTCCGCTACGCTGCACCGACACCATCCCGGCATTCACCCCTTTACTGCCTTCCTCAGTGGCCATCACGGCGCGATCCGTGGCATGGCGTATGTCCTGCAATATTTTTTGTACCTGCGCGGTGGATTGCTGTGACTGTTCCGCCAGTTCACGCACTTCCGCCGCCACTACCGCGAAACCTTTACCTGCCTCGCCCGCCTTGGCCGCCTCAATCGAGGCATTCAGCGCCAGCATCTTGGATTGCTGTGCCAGATTGGTCACCACAGCGGTGATTTCTCCGATTTGCTGAGTTTGTTCGCTAAGGGCCAGTATGGTTTGCGCGATGCCTTCTACACGCTCGCGAATAGCCACCATGCCTGCAATAGCCTGTTCCACCGCGACACCACCCTGTTCACTCTCACGACGACTGCGTTCCGCCGCCTCACCCAGCACTTGCACCTTCTCCATGGTCTGAGCCGACATCGCCTTGATTTCATCCAGCGACGTCGTGGTCTGGTTGACCGCCGCCGCCTGTTCAGAGGCGCCCGCCGACTGTCCGTTGATCGAACTCTGCAACTGCTCCAGCGTGCTGTAGATGGTGTTGATCGCCTCGGCGGTGCCCGATGCCACACCCGCCAGGCTTTCCGTCATGGCATTGAGATTACGCCCCAGCTGCGCCAGATCGTCATTGCCCGTGACATCGAGTCGCTTGCTCAGATCACCTTGCGCCACATCCGCAATGAACGTCTGGTAAGTTGCCAGCCGTGTTTCAAGGTCAGCCTTCGACATGCTCACACCGCGCAAATCGGTCATCAGACCATATATATAGGTATCCATGGCCAACTGCGAATCAATGGAAATGATTTTATGCACGGCTTGCAAGGCCGCCTCACGCTTACGCGCATTCCAGCGGTATTCGCGCTGAACCAGTTTGACGATTTCGCAACTGTACACACTGTAGCTGCCCAGATACCAGCGCGGGGTCAGACCAATCCGGTTATGAATCACACCGATCTTGAGACGCCGCTCAAAATAGGCATCGCCATAATCCCCGTCGAACATTTCCAGCAAATAGCGTTTCTGCGATGTTTTTAGGCGATCAATATTCGATCCCGCATCCTTGATGATATTCATCAGCTCCTTATAGCGTTCAACGTTGGCATAAAACACATCGACGAAGGCTTCGGCATTTTGCTGAACCAGAGGGCGCAACGCCTTGAGTGCGCGCGCATCTTCGTCAGTAAAATCAACGAACTTCTTGCGCGATGCCTGCTCATTCGCATCAATGCCCATGAACTGTGTCAAGGACTGTGTATTCATGTCTATCATGCTGCTCTCCCGTAAATTTCAGAAACTCTGATTAGTATTGATCACTACTGCTAACGCACACCCTGTTTAACGATGCACCCGCAAGGCCGGATCACCCAGCAAGGCCTTCAGATTCAACAGCGTGACGCTGCCGTCATGTATGCCCAGCACATACTCCATATTCGACACCCCTTCCGAGCTTAATGGAGGCGAGACTTCCGTATCCTGATAGGCTACGTTGCCATCCACGCCATCCACCAGCAGACCGGTGCGCATGCCATCATGCTTGACCACGATAATGCGCGCCTCATCGCTCATCGCGACGGCGGGCATGCGAAAGAATTGCTTTAAATCGAGTATCGTCAACAATTCGCCCCTATGATTGACCACGCCAGACACGAACGCCGGCGTACAGGGCACGCGTGCCAGATTGCCGACATAGAGCAGTTCCTCCAGGTAGGCGTAGGGGATGCCATAACGCTCTACCGCCCCAAGGCGAAAACGCAAATACTGATCGTGCAACGCATGCCGCTGTTGGCTCAGCGGCTTGGCAAGCGCCCGTGCGCGCGCCTCCAGGACGCGGCGCGACGCCGCGTCCTGCGGCATCAGCGCAACAGCAGATTGAACCGAGACGGCAGGCAGCGGATCGTGAAGACGGGGTTCAGCGGATGGCACAAATGGCACACCTGTCGTCTGATTCAGGCTCTCGGCAAAAGCCAGCGCCTGTTCAAAATCCGGTTTGGCCAATATCGCATCGCCCAATACCGTATCCTGATTTTGCTTTACTCTTCGTTTAGCCATCTTGCCTGTCCTGTTATACGCCGAGTTGTTGTTTGATTTCCGCAACCAGTGCGGCGAATTCTTCCTGCGCATGACGATCCGGCCATTCCGCGACCGACAAACCTCGCGCCAGCGCCTCTGAATAGGCCACCCGATAACCCAGCTTGCTATGCAAAGCCGTCAGTCCCAATTGCTTTTCAGCCGCATCACCCAGTTCGCGCGCCGAACGGGTATGTTCGCGAAAGCGGTTCCAGACGATGCGTGCGTTGATATCCAGGCGTCGTGCGCTCGCCTCTTTGATCGTTTTCACCAGATCAGCCGTTGCCCAGATTTCTGCCGCGCTCGCCCCCAACGGAATCAGGCACAAACGACTCATCACCATGATGGCCCGCGTCACTTCCGCCAAACGGGGCGGGCCGTCAATGACAACAAAATCATTAACCGCCACCAATTCGCGTGCTTTGCTCACCAGTGCGCGATAATCCGCCACACCCGCCACGGTCAATTGTCCCAACCGACCGGTCTCTTCACGCAATTTCCCCCATGATGCGCTGGTCCCTTGCGGCACATCCGCATCAATCAACGCGGTACGGCCATGCCGGGCCAGCGCAGCAGCCAGATTGGTCGCCAGCGTGGAGCGCCCTACGCCGCCTTTCACCTGAACGATGCCTATGATGCGTCCCACGCGAACCTCCCTGTCAGACAACCGTTCCACGCTCGGCCCGCTCTGGGGAAGCAACGGGGAAAGTGAAAACTGGCCACGCCGCCACTATTTGGCATCGCGCAACATTTCAATTTCATTTTGCAACACCTGCGCGAAACGCCGATAAGTCATGCCCGCCGCGTTATGCAATTCGCGTTGCGGATCGCCCGCCTGGGCAATCTTCAAGGCATTTGCCAGACTTTTAAGCGCCCCGGGCAAGTCCTTGGCACGCACGCGCAACATTGCCAGCTCATAATGAGCTTCAAGAAAGGACCGATCCAGATACAGCGTCCTGCGAAATGCCTCCTCCGCCTCCGGGCCCCGATCCAGTTCCGCGAGTATCATGCCCTGCATCAAATAGCTATGCTTGTTGACGATGTCCAGTTGCAGGCTGCGCTCACACGCTTGCAGCGCCAACTCCGTGCGCCCCATATTGGCTAGTACTTTGGCCTTCATTTGCCAGAAATCGCTGCTTTCACTGCCGGGCTGGCAAACTGCATCCAATTGCACCAGTGCCGCCGCCCAATCGGAGCATTTCAGCAACTTTATAATCCCTGCCATATCCGGCTGCAGCGCGTGCACCGATGCAGGCAGCTGCGCAACAGGCCGGCAAGATTGCTCGGCGAGCGCCTGAGCAACAGGGCTCGCAGCACGCCTGTCACCGGACCAGCCGGCACCCTGTACGCCCTCTTTACGGAAATAGCCAACCCACTTCGTTTGCACCAATTCAAGCCCGGTATGCCTGTAATACATCGGGTCGGATGCACCCAGCATCAACACTCCCTGATCCAGCAGACAATCGGCGTATTGCGACATGCAACGCTGAACCGTTTGGCGATCCAGATAAATAAACACATTGCGGCACAGAATCAAATCCAGGGCGTTGGTTTCACTCAAGATCGACGGGTAAACGTCTGCTGCCAGATTGAGATAGGCAAAATGCACCATTTGCCTGATTTCCGGATGGATTTCATACGCATTCCCCGCAGGCACAAACCAGCGTTCGCGCAATACCGATGGCGTGGCGCGGAACGACCATTCGGAATAGCGCCCCGCAATGGCCCTGGACACCACTTCGCTGTTGATATCGGTGCCACGCAGGTGAATGCGCCATTTTTCGATGTCCGGAATCAGTTCGTGCAACAGCAACGCGAGGGTGTAGATTTCCTGCCCCTCTGAACAGCCGGCGCTCCAGACACGCAATGACAGATTTCCGCTCGCCCGTTTGGCAGCGATCATTTCGGGCAACAGCGTGTTGCGCAACAAATCAATTTGCTCGCTGTCCCGGAAAAAATAGCTTTCGCCTACCGTGATCCCCGCAATCAAATATTCAAGCGGCGTAGTCAACCCCTGGGATTGTTGCAGTTCATGCAGATAGTGTGCGCAGTCGCCATAGCCAAAGCGTTCACAGCCACGGCGCGCCGTGTCGCGCAGATTATGCAACTGATGATCCTGCAGCACGATGCCGGTACGCTGCGCAATCAGCCTGCAAAATGCCTCTTCGCAAGCCACGTCGAGATCGACACCTTGTTTATGCGCAGAAGGCGGCGTGCTAATCATCGCTACGCTGCACAAGCGGGTAAAGTCCGGCCTGTGTCAGCCATGCCGCGTCCAGCAGCAATGCCAACCCCAAGTCGGTATGCGCGGAAGCACGAAACGCCGCACCATAACGAGCAAACTCACGCGTGAGCTGGCGATCCTGCTCATGCAGTTCCTGAACACCGACGATGTCCTGCACAATCACACCGATGCGCTGCTCGCCATGCACACATATCATGATGGCGGTATCCAGCGTGTAGGGGGATGGGGGTAGTCCCAGGCGAATGGCGAGATCGATTACGGCCAGGCTGCTGCCGGCATAATTCATGATGCCCGCGACATACGGCGCGCAACCCGGCATGGCCTGCATAGCCACCAGCGCAAGGGTGCGCTCCACGCTGCTCAGATCAATACAGGCCAGCATACCGTCCAACCTGACCATCAAAACCTGACAGGTATCACACACAAGCGGCTTTTCATCAAGCATCATCGATTATTCCCTGGCATACCACTCCATGACACCGCTGCTCTGAATGCTTGCCAGCACCTCGACGCTGCGATCATTCTGGATTTGTTCCGGACGTATCAGGTCATCGGGCCGTTCACGAACAATCTTCAAAAATGCCGCCATCAACTGCGGATCCCAGAATCCGGCCGCCGTTTCCTGCTCCATGATGGAGATAACTTTTTCGCGCGGGAAAGCGGGCTTATACGGACGCTCACTGGACAAGGCATCAAAAATATCGACGATTTGGAACACCCTCGCTACCAGCGGGATTTCCTCGCCTTTCAGTCCGGCCGGATAGCCCGTGCCATTCCATTTTTCATGGTGACAGCGCACGATGTCTGCGGTGCGTTTCATGGTGCGCAACGGGCCGCACAACGCGGCACCAATCTCCGTGTGCTGTTTCATGATCTGCCATTCCTCCGCATCCAGCTTGCCTTTCTTGAGCAGGACATTATCCGGTATGCCGAGCTTGCCGATGTCATGCAGCACCCCGCCACGGCGCAATGCATCCAGAGAGTCCTGATCCAATCCCAGCACCTTGCCGAACAGCACACCGGTATGCGCCAGACGGTCGCAATGATCTCCCGTGTCGTGGTCACGCGCCTCGACCATGCGCCCGAGCGAGAGCAATACGGTTTCCGCGTCGTCCAGCTGGTCAATGAGACGCTTGCGCTCAATCGCGGCCTTGACCCTGGCTATCAGTTCGATACTATTAAAAGGCTTGGTGACATAATCATCCGCGCCCACATCCATGCCCCTTGCCACGTCATCCGGCGCGCCCCTTGAAGTCACCATAATTACCGGCAACAGCTTCATCCCGAGCTCCTGACGGATACGGAGGCAGGTCTCGAAACCATCAATCCCCGGCATCATCACATCCAGCAATACCAGGTCGAACTTTTCATGGCGCAGGATTTCCAGCGCCTGCATGCCATCCCTCGCCTCGACGATCTGGTATTCAGGCGGCCTCAGCGCATAACTCAGCAGCTTGAGATTGGTCGCCATATCATCCACGGCGAGTATTCTGGCCGCCGCCACATTCGTATTCAATGTTGAAATCATTCACTGCCCCCGTGGCTGCGCCACTAATGACTACACAATATTGATTTGCGCCTTTAACAGGCGGATATAGCTTATGACAACCCGTCTCTACGCGACAACTAACGCGAGTTTCACGTTAGCGGTCAAGTAAACCCCAGCAGCGACACGGTCGTCAAGCCTGACTGAGCCTAGAGTACAAAAATTGAACAAAAAAACGGTTTCCACCTTTTTCAGGAAAGGTTATCGGCAACACGGGAATTTTCTTGAGGGGAATAGCGGTTTATTTTTTAGCGGGTTGATAACCGGACGGAGATAGCCGTAACCGGCCGGCTTCAGACCAGCCAAAACGAAGCGACGGCGATCAACGCACCGAGCAGCGCGCCAGCCAGTACATCACTGGGATAATGCAGACCCAGTATCGGGCGCGACAAGGCGACCAGTATGGCAAACGGCAACACCAGCCAGACCAGGCCGGGAAAATAAAATACCACGACGAGGCTGAAGGACACGGCATGCAGGGTATGCCCGGATGGAAAGCTGAACTGGTCGAGCACCTTGCCGGCACAGATGATGGCCGGATAGACGTTGAACGGACGCGGGCGCAGCGTTTTGAATTTAATGAGTTTGTAGATCACGGTACCTGCCAGGGCTACTGCCAGCATGTGCAGCACAGCGGGCAATGCGTACGCCTGATAGTACAGCAGGAGTAGCACCATCAGCGTGTACCAGAACACCCCGTCGCCCAAACGGCTGATCATGCGGAACGCGTTGCGTATCAATAAATGGCGGCTCTGCCGGTTGCAGAACAGGCAGAGTGCCACATCGCAATCACTAATCCGTTGCAGCTGCGAGTTCAGGCTGCTCATGCTTAACTCCCTGCGCGTGCGCGGTATGGATCAGCACGGCTTCCATCTGACCCATGATGTGCTCCCAGGTCAGCGATTTCACGGCGTGGCGTGCGGCGTGACGCAAATACCCGACGCGCGCCATGTCAGCGACAAGCGCCTTCGCCTGAACCAGAAATGCCTGCGTGTCACCCAGCGGCACCAGTATGCCGTCGGTGTTATGGGTGATATGTTGACGCGCGGCGGCATAATCGTAGGCAATAGCTGCCAGACCGCTGGCCATCGCCTCGATAGTGACGTTACCGTAGGTCTCGGTCATACTGGGATAGAGAAAAATATCACCGGATGCGTAGTGTTCAGCCAGCGCCACACCGGTCTGCATACCAGCGAAAATCACATTGGGATGCTGTTTTTGCAGACCTGCGCGCGCAGGGCCATCACCCACCAACACCAGCCTCGCCAGCGGATTCACCGCCCACATTTGCTCGAAAGCGCGGATAACTACATGCAGATTCTTTTCCGCTGCTATGCGGCTCACCACCATAACCACCGGATCGGAATCATCCACGCCCCAGGAAGTGCGCAATGCCCTGCTGCGCCTGGCCGGGTGAAATAACTCAGTATCCACGCCGCGCGCCACTACCCGCACGTTGCGATACCCTTCCCGCTCCAGTTGCTGCTGCAATTCGGCGGTGGGGACCAGCGTGCAGGCTGCCTTGTTGTGAAAATGGCGCAAATAGGCGGCAATCGGTTTCTGCAACAGCCCGATACCGTAGTGTTGTGTGTAACTGTGAAAATTGGTGTGGAAATCCGTACTGACCGGAATGTTCAATTTGCGCGCAGCGGACAACGCAGACCAGCCCAGCGGGCCTTCGGTGACAATATGCACGATGTCCGGGCGATGCAGCTTCCACAGCTTCAACAGCAATCCGCGCGCGGGCAAGCCGAACTTAAGCCCGGAATAACCGGGAACAGGCATGCCCGCCACCAGCGTCTCGCGGTAGTTTTGCTCTTCCGCAGCAACGTCCTGTTTATGCTGGCGCGGACGTATCATGTGTATGACATGTCCGCGCTGGCGCAAGCCTTGCACCATACGACCGATGGTGATGGCCACGCCGTTCACCTCGGGCAGATAGGTTTCGCTGACCAGCGCAATATGCAGGGGCGCCGAGTTCCGGAGAATTTCATTTAGTGTTTTCATGCCTGCATGGTGCAAGTCAGGCATGAAAATTTAATGAACTTTTTTTGAAGAATTTATGACGCCATCAGCACCAGCACCCAGATCACGATGACATTGATCAGGCTGACCAGTACCGCCGCACTGCCGATGTCCTTGGCGCGCTTGGCCAGATCATGACTGTCCAGCGAAATGCGATCCACCGTGGCCTCGATAGCCGAGTTGAGCAGTTCAACCATGATGACCAGGAGCACGCTGCCTGTCATCAGCGCCTTGCCGATAAAGCCGACTGGCAACCAGAAGGCTACGGGAATCAGAATCGCTGCGAGCAGGGCTTCCTGACGAAACGCATCCTCGTGTTTGTAAGCTGCGCGAAATCCGGCGATGGAATAACCGAATGCATTCCATAAACGCCGCAGCCCTGTTTTTCCCTTGTATGGACTCTCCATCATTAACTCGCTCCTGAAACAAACCAGTGTACGCGGCTAATATGTCTGCAATATTTCATCGCCCATGAATAAGCTGAGTGCAGCATGGCACACCTGCTTATATCGCCACCACCGCTCCGTTCATATCACCGGGAACGGCTGTGTAGCGGAAGCGTGAAACGCTGCGATGCAGCAGTTCGGAAGCTCTGGCCAATCCGGCCATTTCATCGCGGGTATTCTCGATGTCGTTGCGGGTGTGTGTGCTGATGTTGTGCACTTCGGCCATGTGTGTGGCGATCCGCTCCCCCGAGCTGGATTGCTCCTGGGTGGCCTGGGCGATTTGCTGCATGCGTGCCGCCACCAGTTGCATGGAATCGCCAATTTCGGCCAGCACCGCATCGGTCTTTTTGCCGCGAATCACCCCGACTCTGGCCGTATCGCGTGCTGACTGCATGACGCTGACTGCATTCTGCGCAGAAATTTGCACTTCATGCAGCAATTCCGAAATATCTCTGGCCGAACGTGCCGTCTGATCCGACAATCTTCTGACCTCGTCCGCCACCACCGCAAAACCACGGCCGTGCTCACCAGCTCTTGCCGCTTCGATGGCTGCATTCAGGGCTAGCAAATTGGTCTGACCCGCAATATCTTTAATCATCTTGCTGATATCGTTGACCCGATGCAACGTCTGATTGAGCCCATCCATAGTCTGAACCGAATCGTTCATGGTCGCATCCAGACTTGAGATGGCCTCCAGGGTTTCGCGTCCGGATGCACTGCCGGCACTGACCTGCTCGCGCGTCCGGTTGGCGGCATCGGCAGCAAAACTCGCATTTTCGGCAATGGCAAAAATGGTGGCGCGCATTTCCTGAATCGAGTCATTGGCATGTGAGGCCTTCGAAGATTGCGTATTCGCATTCGTGCTGACGGCATGCGTCATCTGCAGCACCCTGCTGCTTGCTCTGGATGCCTGCTCAGAGGAAAAATTGACCTCACGCAGAATGTTTTCAAAACTGGCGATAAAGGAATTGACCGTACCCGCCATGACGCCTATCTCGTCGGCATGACTGCTCGGCAGACGATGGGTGAGATCACCCTTGATCAGATGAGCCATCGCGCTGATAACGTCATCTACCCGTTTCTTCAAGTGACGATTGAAACGCGCCTGGAAAGTTATGATGACCATTCCGGCAAAAAACAAGGGCAAGACGACAATCCAGATAATACGGTTAACGGCGCTGTTGATCGAGGCATTGGAATCAGCCCACGCCGACTGGTTATCCTCCAGAAGCGCATCGATGTCGGCAATCATCGGGCCGGTATGCATACCGTAGAGCATATCCTGCGCCGTAACCGCATCGGCCGGACTGGTGCTTGCAATCCGCACGGCCAGCGCCAGGCCTGTCGCATACCCTTCCCAGGCGCCTATCACCCGCTTCAGTTTGTCCTGATCCACCTCTGCCTGAGCCGCAACGAGCGCTCCCTGATGCTGGGCGCGTATTTTTTTATCCGCTGATACCAGGGCTTGCTCTGTTTCCTGAAGGATAGGGTCTGCGCGCGAAATCGCCAGCGCTTCGCTTTTGATGGCCGACAAATTGGCGGCAAACATCTGCTGCCTTTGATATTGCCCGAAGTTGTCGCGCAACAGGTCAAGCTGAATAACAGCGAAGAGAATGACGCCCGACAGGCTGAGCAAAGTAATGATAGCGATCAGACGCAGCTGTGCCTGTAGTGTCACGCTTGTGCTCCCGCGTAAAGATCGCGCTGTTCGATGAACAGGCTGTTGCCTGAGATTTTCTTCGCCATCTTCTTGGCGTCAGACATGGCAGCCGAGACTTCGTGGTGCGACGCGAACTGCCCGGGCCATACCTGGATCGCACCGATGGAAAGGCTGGTGAGCGGATGAAATTTAACCTGCCCGTCGCGCCCTTCGCTGGCATAGCCTCCCTCTGCCAGATGCGTTTCCTTAAACAATAAGGAAGCGGCTTGTTCGAACGAGCACAGCGCTTGCTCGCAACGCGTCTTCCAGTCACGGCTTTGCATCAACAGGATGAAATCATCGCCGCCGATATGGCCGATAAAATCCTGTTTCTGGTCACACGCCCAGCCGAGCAGTCGCCCGGTGAGCTGGATCATCTCGTCGCCTTTGCGATAGCTGTAACTGTCGTTGAAGGGTTTGAAGTGATCGAGGTCGCAATAACAGGCGACAAAAGGCGTGTTCGCCTGCAGCAGGCGTTCTATATGCTCGTTGATCGGCACATTGCCCGGCAGCAAGGTCAGCGGATTGGCATAGCGCGCCGCCTCCAGTTGCATCTTGGTCAGCTCGCGCAATAAATCCTGCCCGGACGCCACACCGATATAGCGTTTGTTTTCGGTAATGATGAAACCGTCGGCAAAATGACGGCTGTCCGCCTCTGCCAGAAAATGGCTCAGTTCCTCTATCGGCATGCTCTTTTCCACCATAAGCGGTTCATTCTGCACAAATCCGTCACACGGCTTCTTGCCCATCAATTCACGCTGAAAGGGCTTGGCGAAGCGGTCGATGAACTGATACCGGTTGATAAGCCCGACCGGTATGCCGCCTTTAACCACGGGGATGATATGTAACGCGGAGTTACTGGCAAAACGCTCAAACACCTGATCATTCGATGTTTCAGGCTGCACTGGCTCAACATAGCTCAACAGCTTCTGGGCCGTTATCTGTGAGCGCTGACCCAAATCGGTTGTCGGGAAAATGGCGATATTGGATGAGTTGATGATGCTGCCGGTTTCGCTGGAGGCCAACAAAGGCGGCGTGGGATTCGGACGGGCGATGAAATACCCCTGCCCCAGCGCGATGCCGATATCCTTTACCACGCGCAACTCGCCTTCCGTTTCTATCCCCTCGGCAATCACACGCGTACCGCAACTCTCGGCGATCTGCTGTATGGACTTGAGGAATTGTAACTTGATCGGATCGTAATCCACACCCTGCACGAAATGCATGTCGATTTTGATGTATTCCGGACGCAATTCGGACCACAAGCGCAAACTGGAAAAACCTTCGCCCAGATCATCGATGGCGATTTTGAAACCCATCGCGCGATAGTGCAGCAGCGCGCTGCGCATCGCTTCAAAATCAAAGGTCGGTTGATTCTCGGTGATTTCCATCACGATCCGCGCCGGATCGATATTGAGCGAACGCATGAATTCCAGCGTCTGCCCGTTTTTAAAGCTGGGATGAGCCAGCGCTTCCGGGCTGATGTTGAGGAACAAA
>JAUSLX010000252.1 GCA_030645775.1 Gallionella sp.
GGCAGCGAGATCGAAAAAAACGTAAAGCCCAAGGAGTTGTTGGCCGCCTAACGGAACCATAACGGATATATCGAAGCCCACAGGCTTCACCATAAACGGATGTACCCCGTACTGAGCAAGATTGAAGTCAGGCCTGGCGCATCGCGTCAGCCAAGTCCGCCTGTGCGGCGGCTTCGCGGCGCAGCTTGCCGAATCCAGCATGACCGAGTTCGAGCGGGTTGCCAGCTCCATTCATCTTGTTCGGCTTACACAGCAAGCATCCTGCTCTGGCATTCTTCGGGCGTTTCCGCTTGTGGTTCATGCTGCCAATTCCTCAGACAGGTCTGGATGCCGATCAATCAGCCTCAGCAGGCATACGACCCCGCCCGGAGGTGCAAATCGCCCCTGCTCCCAGTCTCGCAGGGTTGCGACGGGAGTGTCGATTCTATCGGCAAAAGCCTGTTGAGAAAGTCCCGTTTTGGCACGCGCCGAACGCACCAAAAGCTGCTCCGGCGTCGTCACTCTGCCAGCACCAGCCTTAGCCTCTGTCAGTGCTTGACGCACATCAGGCAATTCCATGCCCGCATCCTGTTCAATAGCACGAGCAATTATTTCACTAACCATGTCACACCGCCTTTTCAATATCGCCGGGCGCAATGTTGGCTTGATCGGATTTGGCATACATCATCACCAAAACCACAACACCTTGCTCGGTCAGGTTGAAATAAACAACTCGCACACCGCCACGCTTGCCAGAACCTGCACGACCCCACCGCACCTTGCGCGCACCATCTGCACCGGGAATCACGTCGCCAGCCATGGGGTTTACGGCAATCCAGTCGATAAACGCCAGGCACTCGGATTCAGACCAGATTTTTTCGGCTTGTTTCTGAAAAGTTGGAGTTTCGATCACGGTGCGCATGGGTTTAATTGTACGGGAATCCCGTACATTGTCAACAAAGTTTTCAGGCTGGTAGGGTGGGCGCGTCTTGGCGCCCACGCCGAAACAACCTTTGCTGACTCAACATGTTATATGCGAATAAATTCGCACCT
>JAUSLX010000255.1 GCA_030645775.1 Gallionella sp.
GCTGGTTGAGTACGCGCCTGGATTGAAAGCGCTTTCTATCATCGGCAGCAGCGCGATTTCGCCGGGCATGCCGCGGCGTTCCACTTCGCTGGTGATGTAATACAGGTAGCGACTTCCCCTGTCCATCATACGAGCAATGTATTCAGGGCGGCTGGCATACCATTGCTCATGCTTGGCGATTAATGGACTGTCCAGTTCCTGCATGGTGAAACTGCCACGCAGGCGTTGCCAGAGATCAATGTTGTTCAGTTCATCATCGGGGATGAGTGTCAGCTCAATATTGCGCGCAGAGGTGAGAATGAGCGGAGTGGTGGTGTTTGCCAGTGAGGTGCTCAGTTCGGGTTGTTCATCTGCGTGTACAGTGCTGCATGCGATTGCGAGCAGTATTGGAAAGATCAGTTTAATCAATGGCAAAAGCAGGGCCCAAATAGACGGAAAAACGCGACCATCTTAGCTGAGTTGTTAAGATCGGGTCAATCTGAAAAACAGGATCCATGTACCCTGTTTCCGACCCAGTCCTCAGTCCTCAGTCCCCAGTCCTCAGTCCTCAGTCCTCAGTCCTCAGTCCTCAGTCCTCAGTCCTTGTCTTCATCTTATTGCGTTTTTCAATTGGTCCAGAATCGCCGGGTTTTCCAGCGTGGAAACATCCTGTGTGATTTCTTCGCCGCAGGCGATGGCGCGCAGCAGGCGACGCATGATTTTCCCAGAGCGGGTTTTGGGCAGATTTTCACCGAAGCGGATTTCATCGGGCTTGGCAATAGGGCCGATTTCATGGCCTACCCAGTTGCGCAGGATTTCGGCAATTTCAAGAGTTTGGGCAGGGTCGCCAGGTCGCGCGCCCTTGAGTACGACGAAGGCGACGACGGATTCCCCCTTGATTTCGTGCGGGCGTCCGACTACGGCGGCCTCTGCGACCAGCGGGTTGGCGGCCAGTGCGGACTCGATCTCCATCGTGCCCAAACGATGGCCGGAAACATTCAGCACGTCGTCTATGCGCCCCATGATCCAGAAATAACCATCTTCATCGCGGTGCGCGGAATCACCGGCCAGATACGCGCCGTTCATTTCTTCAGGAAAATAGGCTTTTTTGTAACGTTCCGGATTGCCCCAGATGGTGCGAATCTGCGAAGGGAAGGGGCGCTTGATGATCAGAAATCCGCCGTGCTGATCATGCACTTCGTCGCCCGCTTCATTGACGATGGTTGCCATGATGCCGGGCAACGGCAGGGTGCAGGTGCCGGGCTTGATCGGCATCGCACCCGGCAGCGGTGCAATCATGTGAGAACCGGTTTCAGTCTGCCACCAGGTATCTACGATCGGGCAGCGCGCCTGACCCACGGTGTTGTAATACCACATCCATGCTTCGGGATTGATCGGTTCGCCCACCGAGCCTAACAGGCGCAGGCTGGAAAGATCGTATTGATTGGGTAATTCGCCGCCCAGTTTGATCAGCGAACGGATTGCAGTCGGCGCGGTGTAGAAGGTGGTGACTTTGTGTTCCTGTATCATTTTCCAGAAGCGCCCGGCATCCGGATAGGTGGGCACACCCTCGAATATTACCTGAGTAGCGCCCATTGCCAGCGGGCCGTAGGCCACATAGCTGTGGCCGGTGATCCAGCCCACATCTGCCGTACACCAGAAAACATCGGATTCCTTGTAGTCGAACACCCATTGCATCGAGAGCATGGTGCCGAGCAAATAGCCACCGCTGGAATGTTGTACGCCTTTGGGTTTACCGGTGGAGCCGGAGGTGTAGAGTATGAACAGCGGATGTTCCGCACTGACCCATTCCGGTTCGCAGTCGCTGTTCTGCTCCGCAATCAGGTCGTGCCACCAGATATTGTTAGTCATGTTCCAGGCTGTTTCGCAGGCCGCGCGCTGATAGACGATGACGCTGTGTACGAATTCGCATCCGCCCAGTGTCAGCGCCTCATCCACGGCGGGTTTGAGCGGCATTACACGACCTCCGCGCAGCTGTGCATCAGCCGTGATGACGGCGCAGGCTTGTGCATCGGTGATGCGCTCATGCAGACTCTTGGACGAAAAACCGCCGAATACCACCGAGTGAATTGCGCCGATGCGCGCGCAAGCTTGCATCGCGATCACGGCTTCGATACTCATCGGCATGTAAATGATGACGCGGTCGCCTTTTTGTATGCCCCGCGACTTCAGGCCATTGGCGAATTGGCACACGCGTGCATGCAAGTCGCGGTAATTTATTTTGGTAACCTTGCCATCGTCCGCTTCGAAAATGATGGCAGTCTTATCCGCTTGAGTGGCGAGATGCGTATCCAGGCAGTTGTAGGAAACGTTCAGTTCGCCATCTGCAAACCACGTATAGAACGGTGCGTTGCTCTCGTCTAAAACAGTAGTGAATGGTTTTTTCCATTGCAGGGTCGCGCGCGCCAGCCGGGCCCAAAAGCCCGTGTAATCCTGTTCCGCTTGCTGACAGAGAACCTGATAGGCCGCCATGCCGGACACATTTGCCTGTTCGACGAACGCGTCGGAAGGGCTGAATACACGGGTTTCATGCATTACCGATTGAATATTGGACATGTGATCTCCTGAGGTTGATGCGCGACTGGGAAATGCATGTGAATGTAGTTTTTTTTTGTCATGCCTGTCAATCATTACCCGGCATTAAGCAAAAATATCGAGGGAAACGGGGTTTTGACCCTGCCAACTAGTTATTCCGATCTACACCTGCATGAAAATATCAGCAGGGGATCGTCGTTTTGCTATGCGCGCGTTTGTGGGTGTGCCTTGAAACGATAATTTGCGGGTTGAGTTTTGATAGCAGGGGGATTTGCGGTATTATCGCGCCCTACGAAAAACATTTGATGGAACTACTAGCCATTCCACCCGGCTGTCAAACCCGCAAGGGGACTTTTCCTGGAAATATATGAGCTAAAGCGCATTATTTTGGGTGAAAAGGCGACAGTCAAGTGGCCGCTTATCTCCGGGTGCCTGCATGACCAAATATATATTTATCACCGGTGGCGTCGTTTCTTCCCTTGGGAAGGGCATCGCCGCCGCTTCGCTTGCGGCAATTCTTGAATCACGTGGCCTCCGGGTCACGATGCTCAAGCTCGACCCTTATATCAACGTTGATCCCGGTACGATGAGCCCGTTTCAGCACGGCGAGGTGTTTGTTACCGAGGACGGTGCGGAAACCGATCTTGATCTCGGACATTACGAGCGGTTTATTTCCGCCAAGATGCGCAAAGCCAATAACTTCACCACCGGACAGATATACGAAAGCGTGATCCGCAAGGAACGGCGCGGCGAATATCTGGGCAAGACTGTACAGGTGATTCCGCACATTACCAATGAAATCCAGGCGTTTGTTGAACGTGGAGCAGCGGCCTATCACGGCGATAAAGCGGATGTAGCGATTGTTGAAATCGGTGGTACGGTAGGCGATATCGAGTCGTTGCCGTTTCTTGAGGCTGCACGCCAGATGGGCTTGCGCATGGGGCGCAATCAGGTGGCCTACGTGCATCTGACCCTGGTGCCGTATATTGCCACGGCAGGCGAATTAAAAACCAAACCGACTCAGCACAGCGTGCAGAAGCTGCGTGAGATCGGAATTTTCCCGACTGCCTTGCTGTGTCGTGCCGACCGGCCGATACCGGATGATGAACGCGCCAAGATTTCGCTGTTCGCCAACGTGCGCGAAGAAGCGGTGATCTCGATGTGGGATGCAGACAGCATCTACAAGATACCGCAAATGCTTAACGATCAGGGGTTGGATCGTATCGTATGCGAAGAATTGCATCTGGATTTGCCGCCGGCTGATTTGTCGGTCTGGGCGAATCTGGTCTATTCACTGGAAAACCCGCAGCACGAAATTACCATCGGCATGATAGGCAAATATGTCGATCTGACCGAATCGTATAAATCACTGATTGAAGCACTGCGCCACGCGGGAATACACACTGCAACCCGTGTAAATATCGAGTATCTTGATTCCGAAATACTGGAAACAACCGGCACGCAGGGATTGGAGCACTTTGACGCGATACTGGTTCCGGGCGGATTCGGTGCGCGCGGCACGGAAGGCAAGATAGCGGCTATCCGGTTTGCGCGTGAAAACAACGTCCCCTATCTGGGCATCTGCCTGGGGATGCAGTTGGCGGTGATCGAATATGCGCGCCATGTTGCGGGCATGACGGACGCGAACAGTACCGAACTTAATCCTGAGACCGAACATCCTGTCGTTGCGCTGATTACCGAATGGCGTGACCGCGACGGCCGGGTGGAAACGCGCAGCAATGATTCCGATATGGGTGGAACCATGCGCCTGGGATCGCAACGCTGTCCGGTTACGCCGGGTACGCTGGCAGCAAAGATTTACGGCGATGAAGTGAATGAACGGCATCGTCACCGCTATGAGGTGAACAATCATTACGTGCCTGAACTGGAGAAATCCGGATTGGTAATTTCCGCACGCACGCCGACTGAAAATCTGCCTGAAATCATGGAATTGCCGCATCATCCGTGGTTTGTCGGCGTACAGTTTCATCCCGAGTTCACTTCCACGCCACGCAGCGGTCATCCCCTCTTCAAGGCTTTTGTCGAAGCAGCTTTGCAACGTCAGGCAATAACCCGGAAGGCGGCATGAATACGGTTTTTTGTAGGTCGGGATTTATCCCGACGCTGCCATTACGTCGGGATAAATCCCGACCTACATCCAATAAGGCATCAGTATGAAATTATGCAACTTTGAAGTCGGCCTGAACCGCCCACTGTTCTTGATTGCCGGACCGTGCGTGATTGAATCGGCGCAAATGGCGATAGATACTGCCGGTGCGTTGCAGGAAATTTGCCGCGAATTGAACTTACCGTTCATTTACAAGTCTTCGTACGACAAAGCCAATCGCAGTTCGGGCAAGTCGTTTCGTGGCTTTGGTCTGGATGCCGGATTGAAAATCCTCAGCGATGTTAAAGCACAGTTGGGCGTGCCGGTATTGACCGATGTGCATAGCATCGAAGAAATTGAGCCTGTCGCCTCTGTGGTGGATGTGTTGCAAACCCCGGCGTTCCTGTGCCGGCAGACCGACTTCATTCATGCCGTTGCGCGCTGTGGCAAACCGGTGAACATCAAGAAGGGGCAGTTTTTGTCGCCCTGGGATATGCAGAATGTAGTTGAGAAGGCGCGCGATGCCAGCGGTCAGGACAATATTATGGTCTGCGAACGCGGCGCGTCATTTGGTTATAACAACCTGGTGTCGGACATGCGTTCTCTGGCGGTGATGCGCAATACCGCGTGCCCGGTGGTATTCGATGCCACCCATTCGGTGCAGTTGCCGGGCGGGCAGGGTACGGTCAGCGGCGGGCAGCGCGAATTCGTGCCGGTATTGGCGCGCGCGGCTGTGGCAGCCGGAATTTCCGGCCTGTTCATGGAAACGCATCCGAATCCGTCACAGGCTATGTCGGATGGGCCGAATGCCTTCCCGCTGGATCATTTGAAGGCGCTGTTGAAAACGCTGATGGTACTGGATGAAGCCGTCAAGCAGCAGGGATTGATTGAAGAAGTCGTTGATTTGAGGAATGTGTAGCTTTTTAAGGCAGGATAGAAATTCAGATTTATTGTAAGTATTTGATTTATTTTAATTTATTTTGACTTGGTATAGTTAGGGATATAAAGATGAGTGCAATTGTTGATGTGATCGCCCGTGAAATTCTGGATTCACGCGGTAATCCGACTGTCGAAGCAGATGTGTTGTTGGAATCAGGCGTGATGGGTCGTGCTGCTGTGCCGTCCGGTGCGTCCACAGGTACCAGAGAGGCGATTGAGTTGCGCGATGGCGACAGGCAACGTTATTTGGGTAAAGGCGTCTTGAAGGCAGTGGAATATGTGAACACCGAAATTGCCGAAGCGATTATCGGTCTGGATGCGGCTGAACAAGCCTTCATCGACCAAACCATGATTGACCTGGATGGCACAGAAAATAAATCCCGCCTGGGCGCCAATGCCATACTGGCGGTATCCATGGCGGTGGCGCGTGCGGCTGCGGAAGATAGTGGCCTGCCGCTGTATCGCTATCTGGGGGGTTCGGCAAAAATGCAGTTGCCGGTACCGATGATGAATATCATCAATGGTGGCGCACACGCAAATAACAATATCGACATGCAGGAATTCATGATTATTCCGGTTGGTGCGCCGACATTCCGCGAGGCGTTGCGTTACGGCGCGGAAGTGTTCCACGCCTTGAAGAAGCTGATCGATGAAAAGGGTATGCCGACTACCGTTGGTGATGAAGGTGGTTTCGCGCCTAATTTGCCGAGCAATGAAGCGGCTTTGCAACTGATCGTCGAAGGCAT
>JAUSLX010000260.1 GCA_030645775.1 Gallionella sp.
GAAAGATTGAGCAGGAAAGCCGCCAGACGTTCTTCGGCACGCATCGAGCCCAGCAGCAGCATGATGCCCTGGTCACGCACAATTTCACGGCTCATGATTTTATGCAAATGGCGCTGTAATGTCGGTATTTCACGGCTCAACGCCTCCAGTTTATTGAAGGGAAGTTCACACACCACGCTGTTTTCCAGCGCGACTGCATCGCAGGCGTGTATATCCGTGCTGATTGCGTCCAGGCCGATAATTTCCCCTGTCATTTGAAACCCGGTGACTTGTTCACGCCCGTCTTCGTGCAGTATCTGGGTCTTGAAAGAGCCGCTGTGAATGGCGAACAGGGAGCGAAATTTATCGCCGCTACGGTAAAGATAATCGCTGCGAGAGAAGCTGCGCTTCACGGGGCTGAGTTCATCCAGCTTGCGCGTTTCAAATTCGCTGAGGTTGATGGGCAGACAAAGTTCGGCCAGATTGCAACTGGAGCAGGCTGTTTTGGGCTGGTATGTTGAAACGGGTAGTAGCACGTTGCTGACCTGTGGGCTGAGGTAAGGGGGGAGGATAACAGCAGGCCTGATCGCCGCATTCCAATTCCAGAAATATGCCATCATTTTTGACATATATCAAACCCGTTTAATGTTACGGATGGCATTATGTGGGTTCATTCAATCAGCGGCGAGACCTGTCATGTTAAATAACGAAGAGAATCAACTGGTTGTGGATTTGGAGCTGATACGCAGGCTGGACAAGAACGGCCCGCGCTACACCTCTTATCCGACGGCAGATCGTTTTGTCGAAGCCTTCAATGCCGAGACTTATGCTCAATGGGTGGCAAAACGCGAAATTGGTGGTATTGCACGCCCCTTGTCGCTGTATATCCATATCCCGTTCTGTAACACGCTGTGTTTTTACTGCGCGTGCAACAAGGTCATTACCAAGGACAAGAGTAAAGCCGCCGAGTATGTGCGCTATCTGACCAAGGAAATGGCGATGCAGGCGAAGTTGCTGGGGCCGGGGCAAGTCGTTGAGCAGTTGCACTTTGGCGGCGGTACGCCGACATTCATGAGCGACGACGAAATACGCCAGGTGATGGCAGCGATACGCGAGAATTTCAAGTTGGTGGATGACGGTGAGTATTCCATCGAGATCGACCCGCGCAAGGTCAGCGATGAGACTATCGCCTTGCTGGGCAGGGAGGGATTCAATCGCATCAGTCTCGGTGTGCAGGATTTTGATGCAGATGTGCAGCGCGCGGTGAATCGCATCCAGAGCGAAGAAGAAACGCTGCGCATCATCCATGCTGCACGTGCCAACGGCTTTAAATCGGTGAGTATCGATCTGATCTATGGCTTGCCCAAACAAACTCTGGCAGGATTTGGCGTGACGCTGGATAAAGTTATTGCCGCCAACCCGGATCGCTTGTCCATCTACAACTATGCGCACATGCCGACCATTTTCAAACCGCAGCGGCGCATCAATGAAGACGACTTGCCCGCTCCGCAAGTCAAGCTGGACATTCTCAGTCTGGCGGTGAGCAAGCTGACGGGCGCAGGCTATGTGTATATCGGCATGGACCACTTCGCCAAGCCGGAAGATGAGCTGGCTGTAGCGCAGCGTCAAGGCCGACTGCATCGCAATTTTCAGGGTTATTCCACCCATTCCGATTGCGACCTGGTCGCGCTCGGCGTGAGCGCCATCGGCAAGATCGGCCCAACCTACAGCCAGAACTATCGCGAACTGGAAGATTATTACGATGCGCTCGACCGCGATCAGTTGCCCATCATGCGCGGCATGGAATTAAACGCGGATGATCTGGTGCGTCGCGCCATTATTCAGGCTTTGATGTGCCACTTCGAGCTTTCCAAGGAATCGCTCAATATCGCCTATCTGATCGACTTTGACGATTACTTTGCTACCGAGATGGATGAGTTGCGCGAATATGAACGCGAAGGTCTGCTGGAGATTTCGCCGCAATGGATCAGCGTCACGCCCAAAGGGCGCATGTTGATACGCAATATCTGCATGGTGTTCGATAAATATTTGCGCACTCGTACTGAACATGCGCGCTATTCCAAGGTGATTTAAGGCCCGTTACGCGGCTTTGATCGATGTTATGCGCAAGCGAGATTCGCAGGTCTCGCTTGCGGTCGTGATCTGCAATACTCCTGCCACTCCGTTATAATCAGCGCCTGCTTTTCTTTGTGGGTGCGATCATGAATAAAATCGTCAAGTATGGTTTGTTGGGTGCAGGCAGCATCGTCGGCATTGCTGTCGCGGGCGCGGCGTATATTGCAGCGACTTTTAATCCGAACGACTACAAAGAACAAATCATTCAGGCCGTTAAAGAAAACAAGCAGCGCACGCTGCATCTGGATGGCGACATCAGCCTGAGCTTCTTCCCCAGTTTGGGCGCGAATCTGGGCAAGGTTTCCCTGTCGGAATTTAAGAGTGAGCAGCCATTCGCGGCTATCGAAACGGCGCGCGTCTCGCTGGCGCTGATGCCGTTGCTGAGCAAACAGGTGGTCGTCAATGAGGTGCTGGTGAGCGGTCTGACGGCGACGCTGATCAAGTACAAGGATGGCACGACCAATATTGACGACTTGCTGGGCAAAGACGAAAAGCCGAAGGATAGTAATCAGCCGGTAAAATTCGACATTGCTTCCGTCGTTATCGAAAAAACCAATCTCACTTATCGCGATGAAGGAATGGGTAGCCAATACGCTATCAAGGATTTGAACCTGAAGACCGGGCGCATTGCCAATGGCGTGCCGGGTAAAATTGACCTGTCGGTTGGCGTGCAGGGCAATCAGCCCAGGCTGGACATCACCACACAACTCAAAACCACGCTGACTTTCGATCTGGACAAGCAGCACTATCAACTGGCCGATATGGATTTGCAAGTCAGCGGGGCGGCGCTGGATATTTCCAATCTCAAGCTGAAAGCCAGCGGGGACGCGAGCGCAAATCTGGCTGCGCAGGAATATGGCGCAAATAAATTCAAGCTGAATGCGACCGGTACGAAGGTCAAGGATAGCTTTGATGTGACGCTGGATGCGCCTGCCTTGAGCATGATTAAGGACAAATTCTCCGGCGATAAGCTGACGCTGAATGCCAGGCTGGACGGCGCGATAGGCAACATCGTTGCTGCACTTTCGATCCCAGGACTGGAAGGCAATGCGCAATCCTTCAAAGTCGGCGCTTTGACGCTTGTTCTGGATGTGAAGCAGGCCGAGCAGGCTTTCAAGGTCAAACTCGCCTCGCCCTTGTCGGGCAATTTCGAGGCGAAGCAATTCAATCTGAGCAATCTGACGCTGGCGGTGACTGCCACGGGCGATAAATTGCCGAACAAATCGGTGAGCAGCGAAATGAAGGGCAGTATGCAGGCGGATTTGCTCAAGGAAAGTGTGCAGTTCAATCTGGCGGGCGGCTTGTTGCAAAGCCAGATTGTGGCTAAAGTCGGCGTGAATGGCTTTGCCAATCCGGCAATCAGGTTTGACGTGGATGTAGATCAGTTTGATGCCGATTTGTATTTACCGAAAAAAACCGGGGCGAAAGCCAGCGAGCCCGAGCAAGCGCTGGATCTGTCCGGCTTGCGCAAACTCAATCTGGATGGCAGCCTGCGTATCGGACAGCTTAAAGTGGCGAATATCAAGTCCAGCAAGGTGCGTCTGGATGTGAAGGCGCGCAACGGCCAGGTGAATGTCAGCCCCTTGTCTGCCAATTTGTATCAGGGCAGCATGAACGGCAGCCTGAGTGTCAATGCACAGGCTACACCCGCCATTGCCATCAATCAGAAATTAACGGGTATCAATGTGGCGGCGCTGACCAGGGACGCGGCTGACTTCGATACGCTGGAAGGTCGTGGCAATGTCGCAATGAATCTGACCATGCAGGGCGGTACGGTCAGCGCGATGAAAAAGGCGATGGATGGCAATATGTCGTTGAATCTGGCCGATGGTGCGATCAAAGGCATCAATATCGCCAAGAAATTGCGCGATGCGCAAGGCATGCTGGGCAAGGCGCAAACGCAATCAGCTAACCAGAATGAGAAGACGGACTTCAGTGAACTCAAGGCAAGCTTCAAGGTGAACAAGGGCGTGGCGCACAATGAAGATTTGTCGCTGAAGTCACCGTTGTTACGTCTGACGGGCAATGGCGATATCAATATCGGCAACGACAGCATGAATTACCTTGCGAAAGCGACCCTGGCCAAGACCCTGGAAGGTCAGGGCGGTCGTGACAGCGTCGGCGGAATCACTGTGCCGGTGCGTGTTAGTGGCCCGTTCAGTGATCTGAAATATACCCTGGATTTTGGCGCGATGGTCAACGAAGCCGCCAAACAAAAAGTCGAGGCTAAAAAAGAAGAAATCAAGACTAAAGTGCAGGATAAGTTGAAAGACAGCCTGAAGGGTTTGTTTAGATGAGAATCTAGTCGCTAGTCGCTAGTCGCGGGTAGTGCTTTTATTTTTTGATCTTGACCGTTATCCATGTCCGATTTTGCTTCAGTTCTTATCACCTGGCAACGCGAGCATGGCCGTCACGGTTTGCCGTGGCAGGGTGCTGAGGCTTACCGTGTGTGGTTGTCCGAGATCATGCTGCAACAGACGCAGGTTGCTACGGTTATCCCTTATTACCAGCGCTTCATCGTCTCTTTCCCGACTATTGCTGCTCTTGCTGTCGCCAGCGAGGAGCAGGTACTGGCGCACTGGAGCGGGTTGGGCTATTACGCAAGAGGGCGCAATCTGCACCGCGCCGCACAGATTGTCGCTGCTGAACATGGCGGAAAATTTCCAAGTCAGTTTGAGCAGGTACTCGCATTGCCCGGGATCGGGCGCTCAACCGCCGCCGCGATTTGTGCGCTGGCATTTCAACAGCGTCGCGCCATACTGGATGGCAACGTCAGGCGCGTGCTGGCGCGCTACTGTGGTATCAGCGGATCGCCTGCCAGCAAGTCCGTGGAACAATTGCTCTGGCAACAGGCAGAAGCGTTGTTGCCGGAGCGCGATGTTGCCGCTTACACGCAGGCCTTGATGGATATGGGGGCAACGCTGTGCACACGCAGCAGACCACGCTGTGATTCCTGCCCGGTGCAACGCGGATGTGTCGCACATCAAACCGGACGCGTGGCGGACCTGCCCACGCCGCGTCAGCGCAAGGTCGTACCTGAGCGACACGCTACCTTTTTGCTGGCGATGCATGGGCGCCAAATATGGCTGGAAAGGCGAGATCCAACGGGTATCTGGGGTGGTCTCTGGTGTATGCCACAGCTTGAAGAAGGCGATGGAACGCTGGCTGAATACGCGCAACGCAGGGGTTGGCAGATAGATGGGCAAGCCGCCCTGCCCATATTCACCCATGTTTTTACCCACTTTAAATTACACATCACGCCGCTGCTCCTGAACCTTGCAGAGAAACCGCTCACGGCGCAGCAGTCGGGGAGCAAATGGCTGGATGTGGACGAGGCTTTAGGTGCGGCGATTCCTGCGCCGGTAAGAAAGTTGCTTGCAAATATCCGCTTCGCAGGTGATGCGGAATCCGCGCGATAATTCGTGACCGGACGCCGCGCCAGCTGCTACTCAATGCCTTTGTGCAGCCAGGTTTCGGCAATTTCCAGCGTTTCCGGCAGACCGAGCAATACCAGCACATCTCCGGCCTGCAGTATCATTTCTTCGCTGGGTTGTGCGCCGTGGACGTTGTAGCGACGCAAGGCTTTTACTTCAACATTCAAGGTATCCAGTTCCATCTCGCGCAAATGTTTCCCGACTGCCTCTGAATCTGCTTTCAGGAGTACATTCAAAAAACGCGGCTGCATTTCGTCGCTGATTTCGATATCGTTGTTTTGATTGTTGCGCAGGTAGCCGTTAAACATCGCATAGCGGCGTGCGCGGTTTTCCTGAACGTGGGCGACGACGCGGTTAAGCGGAACCCCGGCCAGCAGCAAGGCCTGCGAGGCCAGCATGATGCTGCCTTCCAGCACTTCGGCGACTACTTCGGCTGCACCGGCATTCTTGAACACTTCCAGGTCGGTGTCGTCATTGGCGCGTACCACGACCGGCAAATCCGGGCGCAGTTCCTGAACGTGACGCAAGATGGCCAGCGTGGAATGTTTGTCTGTGTAGGTTATTACCAGTACTTTTGCGCGCATCAGGCCGGCCGCCATGAGCACTTCCCGTTTGGCCGCATCGCCATAGACCACGCTCTTTTTTGCGGTGGCCGCTTCGCGCACCCGATGCGAATCGAGGTCAAGTGCGATGAAACGCAGCTTTTCCACATCCAGTATGCTCGCCAACTTTTGTCCGCTACGCCCGTAACCGCACAGGATGACGTGTCCGGTGCTGGACATGCTCTGAATGGCAATTTGATGCATTTGCAGGGCGCGATTAGTCCATTCGGCCGCCGAAAAGCGGCGCGCGATGGCTTCGCCATATTGAATCAGGAAAGGAGCGGCCAGCATGGACAGCAGCATGGTGGCGAGCGTGATTTGCATGGCGGCATCAGAGAGCAGGTGTGCCTCGTCGGTCAGCGTCAACAGCACGAAGCCGAATTCCCCCGCTTGCGCCAGACCGATGCCGCTGCGCAAGGCGACCGCCCAGTCGCCTTCAAAAGCGCGTGCCAGCAGGGTGACCAGCCATGCCTTGAATAAAATCAGCGCCGTAAGCGCCAGCAGTATCCAGACCAGATTGCTCACCATGCTGCTCAAGCTGAGTTTCATGCCTATGGTGACGAAAAACAGCCCTAACAGCACGTCACGGAACGGCTTGATATCCTCTTCCACCTGATAGCGGTATTCGGTTTCGGAGATCAACATGCCGGCCACAAAAGCGCCCAGTGCCAGGGACAGTCCGGCCAGTTCGGTAAAATAAGCCAGGCCCAGGGTGATGAATAACACGTTGAGCGTAAACAACTCGGATGATTTCTGGTTTGCCACAACGTGAAACCAGCGACGCATGATGTGCTGACCGAATACCAGCAAGATCAATAATACCCCCACCGCCTTGAGCATCGCATAGCCCAGCGTGGCGGGAAGGTTGTCGGGTTGGGAAGCCAGGGCAGGAATAATAATCAACAAGGGAACGACGGCCAGGTCCTGAAACAGTAATACGCCCATCATTTGCTGCCCGTAAGGCAGGTTGAGTTCGGCGCGTTCGACCAGCATTTTGCTGACTATGGCTGTGGATGACATGGACAGTATGCCGCCCAGTGCCAGGCCCGCGCGCCAATCCATGCCGAACAGCCAGGCTATGGCCATCACCAGCAGTATGGTGGTGATGACTTGTGCGCCACCCAGACCAAACACCGTGCGCTTCATCGCCTTTAGCCGCATCAGGCTGAATTCCAGACCGATGCTGAACATCAGGAATACCACGCCAAATTCGGCTAGGTGGCGTGTGCTGGCTGAGTCGGGAATCCAGCCAAAGGCATGCGGGCCTATCAAAATCCCGACGCTAAGATAGCCCAGCATGACCGGCAAACGCAGGATGCGGCAAACCACCACCACGAGTACGGCGGTCGCAAGCAGAATAAGCACGGGTGAAAGTGAATTGTCCATCGGGTTAAGCGCGCAAAATTACAGCCCCGATAATGCCGTACTAAGGCGTAGTTTGCAAAAATAATAAATTGGGTAAGGTAAATCCCTCCCCCCTTCTCCCTTGTGACTTGTGACTAGCTTGCTATAATGCGCCGCATGAATAAATTTATCCCATCCGCGCCACGCTTGCTTGAGCTGGGCCGTCAGGTTCTGGACATCGAGGCTGCCGCCGTGCAGGCTCTCAGCGCGCGTCTGGATGATAGTTTCTTGCATGCGCTGGATGTTATTTTGCGTTGCGAAGGACGTGTTATTGTCAGCGGCATGGGGAAATCGGGGCATATTGCGCGCAAAATTGCGGCAACCATGTCAAGTACCGGCACTCCCGCTTATTTTGTACATCCGGGCGAAGCCAGTCATGGCGATCTGGGTATGGTCACCAGCGAGGATGTATTTATTGCATTGTCTTATTCCGGCGAAAGTCAGGAGCTATTGACCATCGTCCCTATCATTAAGCGCGAGGGCGCGAAATTGATCAGCATGACCGGCAATCCTGCCTCCAGTCTGGCACTAGTGGCTGACGTACATCTCAATGCGGCGGTGGACAAAGAGGCGTGCCCGATGGGCTTGGCGCCGACTGCCAGTACTACCGCTTCTCTGGCATTGGGTGACGCGCTGGCGGTCGCGTTGCTCGATGCCAAAGGGTTCAGTTCGGAAAACTTTGCCCGTTCTCATCCGGGCGGCAGTCTGGGACGGCGCCTGCTCACGCTGGTGCGCGACATCATGCGTAGCGGTGCGCGTATGCCCATGGTGCGTGAAGAGGCCATGTTGAGCGCCGCGCTGATGGAAATGTCGCGCAAAGGCGTAGGGATGACTGCGATAGTGGATGAAAATGAAGTCGTGCTGGGTATCTATACCGATGGTGATTTGCGCCGTACGCTGGAAAAAAATATGGACTTCGCGAGCACCCCGGTGCGCAGTGTGATGTCGGCCAACCCGCGCTGCATCGGCCCGGATAGTCTGGCGGTTGAGGCCGTGCAGTTGATGGAAGAATTCAATATCAATCAGATGCTGGTGGTAAATGAACAGCGTCAACTGGTCGGTGCGTTGAATATGCATGATCTGTTACACGCAAAAATTATTTAAGACCGCGCTCCCACTTGCTACATTCTACTCACCACTTACGATGAACTGGAGACACCCATGTTTATAAGTCGCGCAAAATTAATTCGCCTGGTCGCCTTTGATGTGGACGGTGTCATGACGGATGGCGGGTTGTTTTTGTCTGATTCCGGCGAGGAATTCAAACGCTTCAACTCACTGGATGGACACGGCATAAAAATGTTGCGTGCCAGCGGAGTAGAGGTTGCCATTATCACCGGGCGCACGTCGCGCTGTGTCGAGATGCGCGCGCAGAATCTGGGTATTGCACATGTTTATCAAGGTGCGGAGCGCAAGCTCGACGCCATTGTCGATTTGCTCAACAAGCTTGATTTACCCCGTGATGCGGCCGCTTATATGGGGGACGACGTTGTTGATCTTTGCGTGATGCGTCATGTCGGCCTGGCGATTAGCGTGCCGGAGTCGCCGCGACTGGTGCGTGAGCACTCTCACTATGTTACCAAACGCAGTGGCGGGCATGGCGCGGTGCGCGAGGCTTGCGAGTTGATTATGTCTGTGCAGGGCACGCTGGATGCGCAGCTGGCACCCTATCTGGGATGATTGTTGTCCCGCGATTTCGTTATTGGCTGCCTCTGTTGCCCTTGCTGGCTCTGCTGGCATTTGTTTACTGGCTGGACAGCCAGGTGCAACAGGAAGGGAGTGTAGCGGTCCAGAATCAACGCCACACCCCGGATGTCATCATGGATAATTTTTCTGCTACCAAAATGGATCAGCAAGGCGTGCCGCGCTTTTTTTTGTCGGCACAGCAGTTGAGGCATTATCCTGATAACGACAGTACAGAGCTTGAGTTGCCGCGTTTGACCATGTTGACCGCCGAACGTCCGGCGGTTCGCATGGCCGGAAAGCGTGGCCTTATCTCCAGTCGTGGCGATGAAGTGATTTTTCGTGACGACGTTAACGTGGTGCGCGCTGCGAGTGCTGAGCAGTCGGCGCTGACTTTGCGCACTCAATATCTGCGTGTTCTGCCTGATCTGGATTTGGCAAATACCGATCAGGCCGTCACTATTGTCGATGCAAACAATACCGTCCATGCAATCGGTCTGGAAATGGATAATAAGGCGCGCATCCTGAAATTACTCTCACACGTCAGAAGTGAACATTTACCCCATGCAAAATAGACTGTTTTTATTGATTTTCCTGCTGTTCTGTACCCCGGTCAGTTACGCCGAGCGTGCGGATCGCGAGCAGCCCATTAATATTGATGCGGATCAAGTCGTGGTGGACGACGCCAAACAGATCAGCACTTTCGTCGGCAAAGTGGTCTTCACCCAGGGAACTATGGTGATACGTGGCGACAAAATTGTCGTGGTGCAGGACAAGGCAGGCTTCAAGCTCGGTACGGCTTATGGTCGCACCGCCAGTTTCAGACAAAAACGCGAAGGCATCAATGAGTACGTGGAAGGTTATGCCGAGCGTATCGAATATGACACGCGCGCTGATACGGTGGATTTTTATGTGCAGGCGAGAGTCAAGCGCTCCCTGGATGAAGTGCGCGGCGCACACATTACCTATAACTCAAAAACTGAAATTTTCCAGGCGGATAGTAAGTCTGCGACGTCAGACGACGGTGCGCCCAAGCGAGTACATGTCGTGCTGCACCCGAAGCCTAAAGCAGCGGGTGAAGCGGAAGTGCCGCCCAATAAACCTGGAAAACCAATGACACCAGCGGGGCAGGAATGAGCGAATTGCGTGCTGTTGCCCTGAAGAAAAATTACGGTTTACGCACCGTGGTGCATGATGCGTCCTTATCGGTAAACAGCGGTGAAGTGGTTGGCCTGCTGGGGCCTAACGGAGCGGGTAAGACGACCTCATTTTATATGATAGTCGGCCTGGTTGCTGCGGATGGCGGAAAAATATTGATTGATAATCAAGATATTACGCATATGCCTATACATCGTCGTGCGCGTCTGGGTTTGGGCTATCTGCCACAGGAAGCGTCTATTTTTCGTCGTATGACCGTGGCGCAAAACATTCAGGCGGTACTGGAGTTGCAGGATTTGTCTGATGAGGACATTCAGCACAGGCTCGAAGAATTGCTCAACGATCTGAATATTCAGGCTATCCGGGATAATCCCGCGATTAGTCTGTCCGGTGGCGAGCGTCGCCGGGTAGAAATCGCCCGCACACTGGCGACCAACCCGCGTTTTATCCTGCTTGACGAGCCCTTTGCGGGCATTGATCCCATTGCCGTGCTGGATATTCAGAAAATCATTCGTTTTCTCAAGGAGCGCAATATCGGCGTGCTGATTACCGATCATAATGTGCGCGAAACGTTGGGTATTTGTGACCGGGCCTACATCATTAACGCCGGAGCCGTCATGGCGGAAGGCAAGCCGGAGGAAATCATCTACAATGAGGGCGTGAGGAAGGTTTATCTGGGTGAGCACTTTAAACTTTGACGTGAAACCAGCCCGGAAAATTTCCAGTTATAAAAGCAAGTAATGAAGGCATCTCTACAACTTCGTATGTCCCAGCAATTGACGCTTACGCCTCAGTTGCAGCAGGCAATTCGATTGCTTCAGCTTTCTACGCATGAGATGCAGCAGGAAATTTCGCGCATGCTCGAAGAAAACCCCATGTTGGAATTGGCTGAGGAAGCAGGATTCAGCAACTTTTCCGGTGAGTCACACGGCAGCGTGAGTTCGGAAAATGACCAGCCTGCGGAAACCCGCAGTGAGGATGACAACAGCTCTGGTGAAGCTTTTGAATGGAATGCCAGCGTAGCCGCACCACGGGGTGACGACGACGAAAATGACGCGTATCCGGAACAGGCGGCTCAACAAGCCAGTTTGCGCGAGTATTTGCATAGTCAGTTATCGGTGAGTCAGTTGGACAGTAAAGACCGGCAAATCGTCGGGATGCTGATTGACGCGCTGGACGATAACGGTTATCTGGCGCAGGACCTGGCCGAGTTGGTGGAGATTTTGCCAGCAGAGCTGGCTCTCACGCTGGATGATCTGGAAACGGCGCTGGTGCAGCTGCAATACCTTGACCGGCCCGGCATAGGCGCACGCAGTTTGAGCGAATGTCTGGCTCTGCAACTCAAGGCATTACCGGAAGATACCGCTCAGCGCGGTCTGGCGATCAGTCTGGTGAGTGAGCATCTCGATCTGGTGGCGTCCCATGATTTTGCCAAAATCAAAAAATTGCTGCGTTGTTCAGATGATAATTTGCGCACAGCGCAGAATCTGATTGTTGGGCTGAACCCGAAACCGGGTGACGAATTCGACCGTAGCGTTGCGGATTACGTGATACCCGATGTGATAGTCGAAAAACACAAGGACAAATGGCGCGCGCGCCTCAATATTGAAGCTATGCCCAAGCTGCGTGTCAATCAAATGTATGCAAATATTTTGCAGCAACGGGATGATAAATCGGGTTCTCCGTTAGTGGCGCAATTGCAGGAAGCGAGCTGGCTGGTCAAGAGCTTGCGGCAACGTTTTGAGACTATCTTGCGCGTAGCTCAAGCCATAGTCGAGCGGCAGGGGGCTTTTCTGGAACATGGTGAAATCGGCATGCGCCCTTTAGTTTTGCGTGAAATAGCCGATACCCTTGAGTTGCACGAATCAACCGTTTCGCGCAGTACCACGCAAAAATACATGCGTACACCGCGTGGAATTTATGAATTTAAATATTTCTTTGGCAGCGGTTTGGTCACGGAAAGTGGGGGCGTCTGTTCTTCTGCCGCAATACGCGAACTGATTAAACAATTGGTCAGTGGCGAAGATACCTGCAAACCCCTTACGGACGGACGCATGTCAGAAATCCTGGCGCAGCAGGGCATCGTAGTTGCCCGCCGCACCATAGCAAAGTATCGGGAAGCGTTGCATATACTCCCGGTGAATTTCCGTAAATCACTTTAAAACAAGGAGCATAAAATGAACCTCCATATAACCGGACACCACCTGGAAATCACGCCTGCTATTCGCGAATATGCGACTGGCAAGTTTGGCAAGATCAAGCGTCATTTCGACAATGTGATGGACGTAAACATCATTCTTTCGGTTGAGAAACTGCAACAAAAGGCCGAAGCCACCATACATATCAGCGGTAAGGATCTGTTTGCGGAATGCGAGGACGAAAATCTGTATGCCGCAATCGACGCCTTGGTAGATACCATGGATCGTCAGGTGAGAAAGCACAAAGACAAATTGTCTGCGCGTCGCCATGATGAAACAGGCACTGTAGTAGAAGAATAGAACACTATGGACGGCTGCAATGCCGTCCATTTTTGCTTAGGGCATTACGACGATGAATTTAATCAGCCAAATTCTGGTACCCGACAATATTCTGTTGGATACCGAATCAACCAGCAAAAAACGCGTGTTTGAACGCGTGGGCTTGCTGTTTGAAAACCATCTGCAGATAGCACGCAGCCAAGTGTTTGACAGCCTGTTTGCCCGTGAAAAACTGGGCTCTACCGGACTGGGGCAAGGCGTGGCAATTCCGCATGGGCGTATTCCAAAGTTGCGCGAAGCGACAGCTGCCTTTGTCAGAACGACTCACCCGATTCCATTCGATGCCCCGGACGGGCAACCTGTCACGATAATTTTTGTATTACTGGTTCCTGAGTTGGCCACTGACTTGCATCTGCAAATTCTCGGCGAGCTGGCGCAAATGTTCAGCGATGAAGGGTTTCGCAAATTGTTGCTGGCCTGTGAAGACAATGCCAGCGCCTATCAGCTGTTTTGTGACTGGAACAGCGCGGCATGAGCCAGGTGAATATCCGGCAACTGTTTGAAGATAAACAGGTGCGGCTGCAGCTCATACGCGTGGCGGGTACCGATGGGATAGATCGCATTATAGACAGCGAAGCTGTTGAAGCTTCCAATCGCGAGATGGTCGGGCACCTCAGTCTGATTCATCCCAGTTGGGTGCAGGTATTGAGCGAAATCGAACTTGATTATCTGCGCAATCTGAGCCTGGCTGAACGCAATCAGGCTTTTGAACAAATTGAACAAAATGGTACGACCTGCTTGATCGTGGCGGGTACAGTTGATATTCCGCCGGAATTGATCAGTTTCGCCAATCGCTCCAGCATTCCGTTGTTTGCTTCTAGCAAGACCAGTGTGCATTTGATGTGGCTGATCCGCCATTATCTTGCCATGGAACTGGCTGAAACCACGACGCGCCATGGCGTGTTTCTGGATGTGCTGGGTGTGGGTGTCATGATTACCGGAGAGAGCGCCGTCGGTAAGAGTGAACTGGGGCTGGAGCTCATTACGCGTGGTAGCGGTCTGGTAGCCGATGATGTCGTCGAACTGCATCGCATCACTCCGGATACCCTGGAAGGTCGCTGTCCCGATCTGTTGCGCGATTTTCTCGAAGTGCGTGGCTTGGGCATGTTGAATGTCCGCACCATGTTTGGTGAAACCGCTGTGCGACGCAAGAAGAGTCTGAAGCTTATCGTGCACCTGCATCGGACCCATGATGGCGATCTGTCAAGGATGGAACGGCTGCCCATGGCGGCCACGCACCAGGAAATTCTGGGTGTCAAAGTCAATACAGTGAATGTTCCCGTGGTGGCAGGACGCAATCTTGCGGTGCTGGTGGAAACGGCGGCGCGCAACTTTGTACTGCAACAACGCGGCATCAATACCATGCAGGAATTCGTTAGTCGGCACGATCAAATGTTGGCGGGTGACTGATATGCAGCTATTTGTGTTGAGCGGTCTTTCGGGTTCAGGAAAGAGTGTCGCACTCAAAGTACTGGAAGACAGCGGTTTTTACTGCGTAGATAATTTGCCTGCCGAGCTCCTGAACAGTCTGGTGGATTACTTGCTGTCTGCGGGATATGTCAATATCGCGGTTAGTATTGATGTGCGCAGCGCCAACAGCGTGCAGGGATTGCCGGACATATTGCTGCAGATAATGCAAAGAAATCTGGCGGTGCATGTGCTGTTTCTGGATGCAAAGAGCGATACCTTGGTAAAACGCTTTTCCGAGACGCGCCGCATGCATCCATTGAGCGATGGTGTGCGGACTTTGCCGGAATGCGTCCAATACGAGCGCGAACTGCTTGCCGAGATTAGCAATATCGGCCATCACATCGATACCAGCGAACTCAGGACCAATGCGCTCAGCGTCTGGATCAAGCAATTCATCAGCTTGGATCGTGCACGGCTGACGCTGTTGTTTGAGTCGTTCGGTTTCAAACATGGCATTCCGCTGGATGCTGATTTTGTGTTTGATGTGCGCTGTTTGCCCAATCCGTATTACAACACGCAACTGCGCCCGTTGACGGGGAAGGATGCGCCCGTCATCGAATTTCTGGAAAGCACACCCGCCACACAGCAGATGTTTGACGATATACGCAATTTTGTAGAACGCTGGCTGCCCCATTTCATTGCAGATAATCGCAGCTATCTCACCGTGGCGATAGGGTGTACCGGGGGACAGCACCGCTCGGTGTATGTCAGCGAAAAACTCAGCCAGTATTTTCAAACGCGGCAACAAGTGCTGTTGCGCCACCGCGAACTGAGTTGATGCATGCGCTGCGGCACATCCGGCTAGGTGACTGGCTGACGCTGCTATCAGGTGGTGTTTGTGTGGTGTGGCTCATGTTGTCGCTGTGGAGCGGTGAACTTGCCGACAAGGCGGTGATACGCAGCGGCGGGAAAATATTTCGTGAAGTGCCGCTCTCGCGTGACCAAAAGATAGAAGTGCCCGGACCGCTGGGGATCAGTCTGATATTGATTCAGCATCGTAAAGTACGCATCGCTTCAGACCCCAGCCCACGCCAATATTGTGTCCGTCAGGGCTGGCTGGAACACGCGGGCGAGATTGCGCTGTGCTTGCCTAATCAGGTGAGCGTCGAACTGCTAGGCAGTCACAAACGCTATGACAGCCTCAACTATTAGGGCAGGACTGAGTGCTGAGGCGCGAGTGGAAAGCGGTACAACGGGTTTTACTCAGCCCTCGTACCTCTGTCCTTGAAAAATATGACTAGCACAACCATTAAACTTGATACTACTGCCGAAGATCATCATGTCGCCCGGATGGCTGCGGTGGCGCTCGGACTGACTGTGCTGGAAGCGGCTATTCCGTCGCCCTTGCCTGGTGTAAAGCCCGGCCTGGCCAATATCGTCACCCTGATCGTGCTGGCGCGCTATGGTTGGCGTACCGCCGCGTGGGTGTCGTTGTTGCGGGTGTTTGCGGGGAGTCTGTTGTTCGGCAATTTTCTGACGCCGGGGTTTTTTCTCAGCCTGTCAGGCGCGTTGCTGAGCTTGCTGGTGCTGGCCTGCGCGCAACATTTGCCATCGCGCTGGTTTGGCCCTGTCAGTCTGAGCATTTACGCCGCTTTTGCACATATTGCAGGTCAGATGGCAATAGTGTATCTGTGGCTGATTCCGCATGTGGGCATCGCTTATCTGATCCCGATTTTTGCGGCCACTGCACTGGTGTTCGGTACGGTGAATGGACTGATCGCTGCACGTTTCATGGATAATGAAAAAACAACTTATCCGCTGATTAAATAGATTCACGCAGATTAAATGGCGGAAGATTGATCGTATTGGGTGTTGCATTTCGAACTTGAATGTGCGTCACTTTAATCTGTGTAATCTGCGGACAACGTCTTTAAGTTTTGCATCTTTGGAGATATATTTTTCGTGAAAACCATCACCCTGGCCTTTACCGGCGCATCCGGCATGCCTTACGGCATGCGTCTTTTGGAGTGTCTGCTGCAAAGCGGTCAGCGCGTGCACCTGGTGTATTCGCAGGCGGCACAGATCGTCGCAAAACAGGAAATGAATCTGGTGTTGCCGAATCGCCCGCAAGACGCTGAGCGTGCGTTAAACGAACGCCTGGGTCAGTGCGGCGGAGAGTTGCATGTTTTCGGGCGTGATGACTGGTATGCACCGATGGCTTCCGGTTCAAACCCGGGCGATGCGATGGTGATCTGCCCTTGTACCATGGGTACGCTGGGTAAAATTGCTGCCGGCATCAGTGACGACCTGATCGCACGCGCCGCCGACGTGATGCTGAAAGAACGGCGCACGCTGATCCTGGCGCCGCGCGAAATGCCTTTTTCGGTGATCCATCTGGAGAATATGCTGAAACTTGCCCGGGCGGGTGCAGTCATCATGCCGCCCAATCCGGGCTTTTACTACACGCCTGCCAGCGTGCAGGACATGGTCGATTTCGTGGTCGCCCGCATTCTCGATCACCTCGGTGTGGCGAACACACTGATGCCGAGATGGGGAGAAGAAATAGCCGGTAGCTTGTAGCTTGCTACTTGCTACTTGCTACTTGCTGTAGTTTCACCAGTGCATACTCCAGGCTGTCCGAGAGCGCATGCCAGCTGGCATCGATGATATTGGCACTCGCGCCCACAGTCGTCCAGACGTGTCCCCCACCCTGAAAAGTGATGAGTACGCGTATCTGTGCAGAGGTGCCGTTGGCGCTGTCGAGGATGCGCACTTTGTAGTCGATCAGACGCACGGTCTTCAGTACCGGATAAACATCCGACAGCGCGCTGCGCAAGGCGGTGGATAAGGCATTGACCGGGCCGTTGCCTTCTGCTGCGACGAATTTAACGATGCCATTTACTTTTACTTTTACCGTTGCCTCAGACAATAACCCGCGACTTTGGCGGCGTTCCGTTATTACAAAATAATCAACCAATTCAAATGGTTGTATGTAGTTTTTGCGCAGGCGGTGCAGCATCAGTTCCACGCTGGCTTCGGCCGCCTCGAAGGTGAAACCCTCGTGTTCCAGATGTTTGATGTGGTTGAGGACGCGCTGGGCATCTTCGTTGTTCAGATCAATGCCTAGCGCCTTTGCATGAAACTGGATGTTGCCGCGCCCCGATAACTCCGATACCACCGAGCGCATTTGATTGCCGACCAGCGCCGGGTCGATATGCTGGTAAGTGTCACTGGCTTTCAGTATCGCCGCGACATGGATGCCGCCCTTGTGGGCGAAGGCGCTGTGACCGATGTAAGGCGCGTGGTTGTAGTGCTTGAGGTTGACGACTTCAGCGATGTAATGGGAGAGTGAGGTCAGTTCGCGCAATTGCTCGGGCCTTACAACTGCACGGTTCATCTTGAGCTGAAGATTGGGGATGATGGTGGTCAGATTGGCATTGCCGACGCGTTCGCCATAGCCGTTGATGGTGCCCTGCACCTGGGTGCAGCCGCCGCGTACCGCCGCCAGCGAGTTGGCCACGCCGCAGCCGCTGTCGTTGTGGCAATGCACGCCCAACGGGGTGCGGATATGGCGGCTCACTTCACGCACGATTTCTTCGACCTCCCAGGGCAGTTTGCCGCCGTTGGTCTCGCACAACACCAGCCAGTCTGCGCCCGCATCAGCCGCCACCCGTAAAGTCGCCAGCGCATAGTCTTTATTAGCCAGAAAGCCGTCAAAAAAATGTTCCGCATCAAATACGACTTCACGTCCGTGGGCTTTCATATAGGCCACGCTGTCGCGAATCATGGTCAGATTTTCATCAGGAGTGGCTGCGAGTACCAGTTTGACATGGTAGTCCGAACTCTTGCCCACCATAGTGACAACGGGTGTTTCGGCTGCCAGCAGCGCCTGCAAGTTGGCATCCTGTTCGCATTGAATATGCTTCTGCCTTGTGCGGCCGAAGGCGGCGAGTTTGGCTTGTCCTAAATCCAGTTTGGCAGCACGCGCGAAGAACTCGGCATCCTTGGGGTTGGAGCCTGGCCAGCCGCCTTCGATGTAGTGAAAGCCGAAATCGGCCAGACGCTTGGCAATGACCAGTTTGTCATCAACCGACAGAGAAATATCTTCGCGCTGCGTGCCGTCACGCAGGGTGGTGTCGTAAAGAAAGACTTGGCTCATGGTGTCGGCTATAAGTAACGATTTAAAACCTAAAAATCATCCCACGCGACAGGCGCGGAGAACGCGGAGAAAAGCTAAGGAAACGCTGATTTATTCGTCATTCCGGCGAAGGCCGGAATCCAGTTGCTGAGTTAGTATCCGATTCATATCTTCCTTCATCTGACCGGATCAATAGAAGTTAATGGCTTTCGAAAAATTCCTTATCGCCCAAGTAAACTTTTCCATCCGCACAGGGAACATACAGCTTTTTTAATTCATTCATCGCAATCGGACGGCTGAAAAAATAACCCTGTGCATAGTCGCACCCCATCTCACGCAACATGTCTGCGTGCTCTTTGGTCTCGACTCCCTCAGCCAATGTGGACATCCCCAAGCTATGCGCCATTTTGATAATCGCTTCAACAATCTGACGGCTGGTCTGGTTCTTTGCCAGATCGAAAACGAATGACTGATCTATTTTTAATTTATCGATATGAAACCGTTTCAGAATGGAAAGATTGGAATAGCCTGTGCCGAAATCATCTATCGCCACCGCAACACCAAGCTCTCTGAGTTTACTCAAGAATGACGTTGCGCCTTGTTGCCCATCCACAAGAGCGCTTTCGGTAATCTCCACTTCCAAACAGCCGTGATTGAAATGGTATTTCTCCAGCATTTCAGACACCAGC
>JAUSLX010000005.1 GCA_030645775.1 Gallionella sp.
TGGTGATTTTGCCGTCATCATTGCCATCCAGCGCCTTGAAGACATCGTCCGCGCTGGCGGTTTTTGATGAGACTTTGTCAAAAGCGCCCTGAAAATCGCTTTTCTCGATATATCCCTGGCCTTTGGTATCCAGCTTTGCAAATAAATTGTCGACCATTTTCGACGAATCCGGTCGCTGCATCCCGCTCATGCCACCCGCCGAAGAACACCCTCCGACACCACCGATTGCGCTCATAACCATACTCCCTGTAAAGTTGCTGTATCCCGCCGCCGGGACACGATTTTTAAGCCAACCAGGCATGGCGGCATGCCCGTTCATCACCATGCGGATAAAAATGCTCGTCAGAAGTGATATTTGATGCCGATGCCTGCTGATACCTGATCTTTGCTGCCGAGGCTCGCGACGATGGGGCTGTCGGCTGCGCCACCCAGAAGCTGCTTGTAACGGAGAGTCGCAAAGCCTGACCAGTCACGGGTTATTGCATAATCGGCCATGACACTCACGCCCGCATCCTTGAAGCCCGAGCCGGCTGTATATTGGGCGATGCCCGATTGCGCCGACTGCAATGCATCAATGCCGAAGAAGGTCTTCATGTAGTCGGTTGACGCCCAGGTGGTTTCAAGATTGGCACGGAGCTTGAGATTTTGGCCAAGAGGTATGCCATGACCTACGGAGAGTTTCACCGTCGCGCCTTGGTTGCTGTTTGTAATGTTCTGCCTGACATCGACGGAAGCCTGCCAGCCTTGCTTGCGGAAGCGGACAAAGCCGCCTGCATCAAGGCCCGTGCTGATATCCCCCAGCCCGTTCAGTGCGGTATTGTCATCCTGATTGCGACCACGGCGCAGAGCCAGGAGCGGCCCGGCAGTGATGGACACGCCTTGCTCGGTTTTGTAATGCAAGAGATTGGCGCCCGCCGTCATGCGGGTGAAAAACAGGCTGTCCCCGTAGTAGAGATTGATATTTGGCATGACTCTCGTCTTACTACCTTTTGAGCCTTCATATTCGGGTATCACGGCAACCCCCATGCCGATGCTGCCATGCAAGCCTGCGGGAGGGTCTGGCATGTCCTCACCAGCAACGGCCAGGCTAGTAGCGGAAATCATCCCTGCCACAATGGCATTTGTTACTTTGCCGGAGATCATGCTAAAGCCTCCGCGTCCAGAGCCTCACAAGCAACAAACACGCGCTTAACGATGCGCTGTGCCCTTTCGCGTGTTTCTTGAGATATTGTCGGTTCGTTTTTCGTCCAATCCAGCTCCACGGCGGCATCAATGGCGGCCTGCCGCAATACGGTGATGTTGACGTTACTTTGTTTAAGTTGGCGCATGTCAAATTCCTCTTTTTGTAATATTGCCCAGTTCGGCTGGCACGCGTAGCGTGCATTCGTTGTCTTTTGCATCAGCGTCCGGTGCCGCCTCTGCCGTAACTGCCGCTTTGCTTACTGCCTGCGTTGATGCCCGAAGCGCCGCGCACGGTATTGCGTTCATTGCGGGAGAAGTAGCCTTGTCCATAGCTGCTGCCTGCACCCCGTTTTTCCATTTGCTCACGGCCACTGGTGCCGGATTCGCGCATCTGGTCTCGTTCTTCAGGACTGAATCCATCCATTCGATTGCGCATCTGTTCGCGGTATATGTCGTATTCCTCATAGCTCATGCTCCGCAGGCGTTCCCTGTCCGGGATCGCGAATTCCTGCGCCGCAGCCGTGGCAATTGACAGGCCGAGGATGAGCGGGGCGGTAAGGGTTGAAATACTCATATAAATACGGTTTGTCATCTTCAATTCAAAAAAGTGTTTTAAGCACACGCGACTATTTACAATGCGAGCTGCGGTCATTAATCCGGCAGGTAAATTCAGGATTGTTTCTCCTCGCTATGAAATCATTGCGAGGAGAAACAGCTCAGTGCTTAGGTTGCTGCTGTTTCAGCTGCGAATATAAATTCTTATCCACGGATCAGCGTCCGCCCCTGCCCCCGCCATGCCCGCCGCCCCCGCCGTTACGCCCATATTGCCCGCCCGATCCGGAACCATCGCGTGACATGGCGCCTTGCCCCTGGCCGCCGCTACCCTGGCTTCGGGACTCCTGTTTTTCAGCGCGTTGTTCCGGGGTCATGCCGGCTTGTTTTTCGGCGCGATAGGCTTCG
>JAUSLX010000065.1 GCA_030645775.1 Gallionella sp.
CCTCGATGTGCTTAATGCACAACAACAACTCTACGCCACCCGCCGTGACCTGTATCAGGCCCAATACAATTATCTGCTCAGCCAGTTGCGACTGAAGGCGGCAGTGGGTGCGCTGGGCGAAGCGGAGCTGGCCAGCGTCAATCAGGCGCTGTTTTAAGTCGCATCCCCGTCTGTTGTGTGAGAGCACAAACACAAATACCCACCCGTCGCGCCCTTTGTCGTCAGTGGAATCCATGCCGCATGAACAGCCTCGCGTTTTGACGGGGTCTGCAAATCAAGCTGGCGTGAACGGTTCGAGGCTGTCGGTATTTCCCCGGTTAAATTCGAAATTTTTACCCGTAATATCACCCTGCAATCGGGGGTAAAGCCCGAGTAATATGGGCGGGAATGGGTGTCAATTTGTGGTGTTTCCTCTTTACTTACACCTGATGGGTGTGACACTATTGCGCAGCTTTTTTAAGCTGTAAGAAGAGATGGGTTATTTGCTTGGAAATATTGAGCAATTATCTCGTTATTTTTTAACTTTGCTCTTGGGAGGAGATACTGTGGAAGCTACTCAAGCGACACCAGTAAAATATGACATGGACGTTGTCAGATGGTTCACCATCATGGCAGTCGTTTATGCGGTTGTAGGTACGCTGGTCGGTGTGTATGTTGCAGCGGAATTGGCGTGGCCGTTTTTAAACTTTGATCTTGCCGAGCTTTCATTCGGCAGGTTGCGCCCATTGCATACCAATGCAGTGATTTTTGCGTTTGGTGGCTGTGTGTTGATGGCGACCGGTTTCTACATCGTGCAACGCACCGGACAGACCAAGTTGTGGAGCAATACCCTGGCCTGGTTTACCTTCTGGGGCTGGAATCTGATCATCGTGCTAGCCGTGATTACGCTGCCGCTGGGGTTGACTTCCGGTAAAGAGTACGCCGAGCTGGTTTGGCCGATCGATATTTTGATTGCCGTCGTGTGGTTGGCGTTTGGTCTGAATCACATCATGACCACGGTGATTCGCAAGACCTCGCACATCTATGTGTCGAACTGGTTCACCATGGGCATGATCGTGATGATCACTTACCTGCACGTAGTGAACAGCATGGCAATACCTGTAAGCATGACTGAAGCCTTCTCCATTTATTCTGGCGTGCAAGATGCCATGATTCAATGGTGGTGGGGTCATAATGCGGTGGGTTTCTACCTGACGGGTGGTTTCCTGGGCATCATGTATTACTTCATTCCCAAGCAATCGGGTCGTCCGGTGTTCTCGTATCGTCTGTCTGTGCTGCACTTCTGGACACTAACTTTCGGTTACGTATGGCTGGGTGCTCATCACCTGCAATACACTGCATTGCCTGACTGGACCGGCTCCCTGGGTGCAGCGATTTCCCTCGCGATGATCATCCCTTCATGGGGCGGTGCGATGAACGGTATGATGACGCTGTCCGGTGCATGGGACAAGCTGCGTACCGACTACATCCTGCGTTTCCTGGTAACTGCGATGGCGTTCTATGCGATGTCCACTTTCGACGGCCCGGTTATGTCCATCAAGAGTGTCAACGCTTTGTCTCATTACACTGACTGGACAGTAGGTCACGTTCACGCCGGCGCATTGGGCTGGATGGCGATGATCTCCTTCGGCGCGATCTACCACATGGTGAAGAAACTGTGGAATACCGAAATGTATTCCGAGAGACTGGTGAATGTTCACTTCTGGGTATCCCTGATCGGAGCGGTGACTTACATCGTGGCGATGTGGGTGTCCGGTATCATGCAAGGTCTAATGTGGCGTGATTACGACGAATTTGGTAGTTTGACCTATACCTTTATTGAATCTGTGTCTGCCATGCATCCGTACTACGTGATGCGCACTGTCGGCGGCGCGATCTTCAATCTGGGCACCTGGATCATGCTGTTCAACGTGGTGATGACTGTTCGTCAAGCGGGCGCTGTGCGCAGCGTTAACGCTGTTGCAGCTAAAGCATAAGGGAGAAAAAACATGTCTGATCACGATAAACTTTATTCAACCAAGCTGCAGGACAAGATCGAGCGCAACACGCTGCTGATGTTTGTTCTGACTGCAATTGCAGTGTCGGTCGGCGGTATTGTGGAAATTGTGCCCCTGTTCTATCTGCCTAACACAGCGATGTGTCAGAACGATCCAACTTGTAACAATACCCAGCACAAAGACTTACAAGGCAATGCAATCCCGATGGACAAAATCATCTGGAACCCTGCTACATCCGCGCATAAAACCCTGGATGAATGGCAGCCCGGTGATGGCGTGCGCCCTTACAAAGCACTTGAGTTGGCAGGTCGCAGTGTTTACATACGCGAGGGTTGTTTTCTGTGTCACTCGCAGATGATACGTCCGTTCCGTGACGAGAAGGATCGTTATGGTCACTACTCGATCGCTGAAGAGTCGATGTACGATCACACCTATCAGTGGGGTTCCAAGCGTACCGGGCCGGATCTGGCTCGTGTCGGCGGCAAGTACTCTGACGAGTGGCATCGCAAACATCTGAAGTATCCGCGCGATGTGGTGCCTGAGTCGGTTATGCCTAACTATTTCTTCCTGGATAAGGCCGCAGTTAATGTGGACTCAGCCATTCATACTATGAATGTCATGACCAAGATGCCGTTTAACCCTGTGCCAAGAACCATCTACACGGATAAATACCTGGACGGTGCAAAAGCGGAGCTGGAAAACAAGACGGAAATGGACGCAGTTATCGCTTTTCTGCAATCCTTGGGTAATCACGTGAAGTTTGAGGAAGGTGTCAACTACCGTGACTAAGCTAATGGACTACCTGCATACGGACTGGGCGGCCATGTCACGCAACGACTGGATCGGGTTGGTTTTTACCGTGCTGGCTTTCGTGGCAATGGTTGCGGTCTATGTGCTGGTGTTCAATCCTAAGAACAAGGATGCGCTCAACTCGCAGGGCGATATGGCTCTGCGAGATGAGGGCGAGTACAACAATTCGGGAGATAAAAAATGAGTGATAATCAAAACTCCGCTGGTGGTGTGCCTACCACGGGGCACGTATGGGATGATGATTTGGGCGACTTAGTCAATCAGCCGCCGAGATGGTGGATGCTTGGTCTGACAGCCAGCGCGGTTTGGGTGGTAGTGTATTGGTTGATGTATCCATCCATTCCCTTTGCGACATCCGGGGATTTCTTCAAGGGTATCGGGCTGCCTGCTACGGGCCAGTGGACTGCGATCAAGGAACTGGCGGAAGACCAGGCTGTGCTGGATGCGGTGCGTAAGCCGTATGAAGACAAACTGAAAGACATGACCCCGGCAGCGATTCTTGCTGATTCGGAACTGTCCGAGTATGTGACTCGTTCCGGCAAGGTGCTGTTTTCCGACAACTGTGCGGGCTGTCACGGTCAGAACGGTGTGGGTTCGGAGCAAAAAGGTGAAAAGTTCGCGGTGCGCGAACAAGGTCTGATGGCGCCGGTTCTGCTCGACGACGACTGGTTGTTTGGCGGCAAGGTCGATGACATCCATACCAGTATTGTTGGCGGTCGACAGGGCATGATGATGGCACATAAGGATATGGTGTCAGATGCTGAGCTCGATACACTGGCCAATGCAGTCGCTGCGGGCAATCCTGCTTCCACTCCGCTGTTTGCGGAAAAGGGATGTACGGCCTGTCACGGCGCTGATGGTAAGGGTGTCGCAGCCATGGGTTCGGCTAACCTGACAGATAAAATCTGGCGGTTTGACGGTTCCCTGGAAGGCATCAAACACACCATTCGCTTTGGTGTGAACTCTGGCGATCCAATGGCACGCGTAGCTGTTATGCCTAACTTCACCACAGCGGGCAAGTTGTCTGAGGTTGATATGAAGAAGCTGGCTGTTTACGTGTATAAATTCGGTGGTGGTCAAGCTGAAGCCGTAGCTCCGGTGGCGGAAGTGGCTGCAGTTTCGGCAGTTGCCGAGGCGGCACCAGCACCTGAAGCTAAGTAAATGTCCATTTGCCTGCACGGTGCTTAACCGTGCAGGTTTTATGAAAGGGAATCGAAATGTCACATGACTATGTTTATTGGGCTTTGATGATTGCTACTGCCTTCGCATTTACTGTGGTAATTGTTGCGTTGGTTTGGCTGTTCAATAACTCGAGAAAAAAGCGCGGCGAAGAGTAATTGCACCAAAATTGAAAAGGGGGAGGCTCGCCTCCTCCTTTTTCATTTTGAATTTTGAAATAATAAAGGGTGCGCTGCGTAAATTTTCCCGGGAGGGTAGAGTTTAAGCGGAGCTTTCTTTACATAAATTGTCTGATTAGATCGGATAGAAGAACACAGGAGCAGGAGATGAGCGAGCCGGTTAATAAAACAGAAGTGGGCAGTGTCACAGGACTTTACAGCGAACATGTAGAGTGGTCCACCAATCTGGGCGATGCGACTATCCATGCGAAGCGCATGCCGGGTCGTTTCCGTACGCTCAAATATATTACCGAGTCATTCTGGTTGATTTTTTTCTTTGGCGCTTATTTGCGCTGGAATGGCAAACAGGCGATTTTGCTTGATGTAAATAACCGTCAGTTCCATATCTTTAATCTCACTATCCTTCCGCAGGATATCTGGATGGTATCGTTGCTGTTGCTGTTGCTGGCAATGGCCTTGTTTGCGATCACTTCAGTCGCATCGCGGGTGTTTTGCGGATTTTTCTGTTTTCAAACCGCCTGGGTTGATCTGTTTACCTGGATAGAAGAGAAAATCGAAGGCAATCCCAATAAGCGTCACAAACTGGATGCGGCGCCCTGGAATGGCGATAAGATAGGCAAGAAGGTGCTCAAGCATGTCATTTGGCTGGCCATTTCCATATTTACCGGGATCAGTTTCACGATCTGGTTTGTGGATGCATTCCAGTATTGGCGTGATTTTTTGAGTTTCAATCTGTCCATGCTGGAATGGGTCACGCTGATTTCCTTTACCATGGGCACGTATTTTTTAGCCGGTTTCCTGCGCGAACAAACCTGTTTGTGGTTGTGCCCCTATGCACGTATCCAGGCGGTTATGGCCGACTCGCAGACCATACTTCCTGCTTATGATGTGAGCCGGGGTGAGCCACGCGGAAAATTACGCCATGCCGGGAAAGTGGTGGAGCAGCAGGGCGATTGCATCGATTGCTTCCAGTGCGTGCAAGTGTGTCCGACCGGAGTGGATATACGCGATGGTCAGCAGCTGGGTTGCATTACCTGCGGCCTGTGTCTGGATGCCTGTGATTCAGTGATGGACAAGATAGGTCGCCCTCGCGGACTGATACGTTATGCATCGCTGGATGAACTTGAAGGTCGTCCGGTCAAAAAATTGTATCAGCACCCCCGTACCTGGGTGTATGTCACTATTCTCTTGCTGGCCCTGGCTGGCATTATTTACGGATTGAATCACCTCGGGTCACTTACCCTGAGAGTTGCGCCGGAACGCCAGCCGTTATTTGTGCGCATGAGTGATGGTTCGATCCAGAATAAATATACCTTCAAGGTTCTCAATAAAACTGACCATAATTTACAGGTCAACGTTAAAGCGGATGGTGGTATAAAAGGTCAGCAACTGGTCGGGATTGAAAAGCCGAAATTGGTCACGCACGGCAGGGCAACTTCATTCACTATATTTGTCAAAGCTCCGGAAGAAAATATTTTGAAGGAAGTCACCAAAATTGTCTTCCGTGTCGAAAATACTGAAGATCCGACGATGGCTGCGGAATATACCACCATGTTCAATGCGCCCAAGCGTTGAGCGGAAGTTTGACGTTGACGTGAAACTCGCGTAGCGACGAACCGTACCCCTCGCCCTTTGGGAGAGGGGGAACGGGGGTGAGGGAACGGGCATAGCGAGTTTTATTATCAGGGGTGGCTGCTCGCCATGCCCGTTAGAATAGGAAAATCATGATTTCTCAAAAAAATAAAGGCTGGCGCAACCCGTGGGTGCTGGGATTGTTGTTAATCGTACTATCCGGGGTGCTGATTAACGCACGCATGCTATGGAATGTAATACATCATCCCATGCGCTTGCTGGACGAAAATTATACGGTCAAGGGGCACAACCAGTATGACGCGAAGTGGATGCAACAGCAGGCGGGACGCTCTACGCTGGGTTGGCAGGCCAGCTTGCATTCGCCGCAACAATTGGAAAATGACAAACTGGCTGCACCCGATGCGGCACGATTTATCGTGATGGCTAACCCGGCAGACTTCAAATTTGAGTTGAATGATCGTGAAGGGCAGCCGATAAGCGGTGGCAAGGTGGACATAGACGCGCAATGGCCGGGCGATCCTGCGTTTGATTTTAAGGGCAGTTTGCATGAAGTGGCTGCAGGACAGTATGAAGGCAGCCTGAATTTTCCGAGGGCAGGCAATTGGGATATTCTTATCAGGGCGGAGCATGACGGGCGGCAGTTTGACATGGAAGAAAAACTCTTTGTCTCCATTCCAAAATAATCAAGGCGATATTTTAAATGCAAGGAATTGAAGCAGGCCACCTCGCAGAAGCGGGGTGTTTTCATTGCGGGTTGCCGATAGCTTCAGATGCGGATTTTCATAGCCGGCTTGAAGACAAGGAGCGCGACTTCTGCTGTTTTGCCTGTCAGTCTGTGTGCGAGGCGATCTATGAAGCCGGACTGCAAGGCTTCTACCAGCGTACCCCGCAGGGTACGCTGCTGGCGCCACCCCCCACCCCGCCCAGAGACATCGAAATGTACGATCTTGACGAAGTGCAGCAAGACTTTGTCAGTAGCAAAGGTGAGAGCAGTGATGCACATCTGCTGATTGAGGGCATTCATTGTGCGGCCTGCGTATGGCTGATCGAACGCAGCATGATGCGCATACCCGGCGTGTCGACCGCAAATGTCAATCTGGCCGGCAAGCGCCTGCATCTGCGCTGGGACAATAGCAAGGTCAAACTTTCCACACTGATACATCAGTTGTCCAAGATAGGCTATGCCGGCGTTCCCTATGATCCGGAGGTGGCCGAAGGGGCAATGAAAAAGGCTAATCGCGCATTGCTGTTCCGTTTGTTCTTCGCTGGTTTCGCCATGATGAATTTGACCCTGATTTCCATTGCGCTATACAGCGGTGCGGGGGACGGTGAATTCCGCAACTTTTTTCACTGGATGGGCTGGGCGCTGGCGACACCCACGCTGCTGTACGCCGGATATCCTTTTTACAAGGGCGCCTGGGGCGGACTGCGTATTGCGCGTATGACCATGGATTTGCCGATTGCGATCGGGCTGACGGTTACCTATGTGTATTCCGTTTATGTGACCCTGGTCGGTGCTCGGGCGGGTGAAGTGTATTTTGATACCGTTACCAACCTGATTTTCGTCATTCTGATAGGCCGCTATCTGGAAGGTATGTTCCGCCATCAGGCGTTGTCGGCGACCAGTCGCTTGATGGACATGCAGCCGCGCGTGGCGACGGTACTTCGTGACGCTGTAGAGAAAATGATTTCCGTGAGGGCGGTACAAGTGGGCGATCGGGTGCTGGTCAAGCCGGGCAGCAAGATTCCGATGGACGGATTGGTGTGTGAAGGCAGTAGTTCCGTTGACGAGTCTATGCTGAGCGGCGAATCCATGCCGGTTAAAAAGTTGCCGGGAGATCGCGTCGCAGCGGGCACCTTGAATGGCAGCGGAGCACTGGTGGTTGAGGTGCAGGCCGCAGCACAGGACTCGCTGCTGTCGAAAATCATTCGTCTGGTGGAGGAGGCGCAGTCCTCAAAGGCGCCAATTCAGCGTCTGTCAGACAGTATCGTTCCATGGTTCGTGCTGGCCACCCTGGTGCTGGCGAGTCTTACCTTCTATATATGGTCAGATAATTTCGAATTTGCGCTGATGGCGGCGACTTCGGTATTGATCATTACCTGTCCCTGTGCGCTGGGCATGGCTACCCCGATGTCGATTGCCGTGGCTTCTGGCCTGGGCGCCAAGCATGGCATTCTGGTAAAGAATGGTCTGGTGCTGGAAACGCTCTCGAAAGTGACCCATTTTGTATTTGACAAGACCGGTACCCTGACTGAAGGCAAAATGAGCCTCGAACAGGTGATCGTGGCGGCAGGTCAGGATGAAGAAGGTCTGCTGGCGCTGGCGGCAGGAGTGGAGCGCTATTCAGAACACAGCGTCGCACATGCCATCGTGAGAAAAGCAGACGAACGTCAGTTGTCCTATCGCAGCAAAGTAGTGCAGGGTTTCCACGCTTCGGCGGGTGCGGGCGTGGAGGCCGAGACTCAAGGGAAACGCATATTGCTGGGCACGGCAGAATGGCTGTTGCGCAACGAAGTTGTTCTGCAATCCGACCTGATGCGCTCGCTGGCGGAACGGGAAGGCCAGGCCAGGACTTGCGTGCATTTGGCCGTGGACGGACAACATGTGGCGATGCTGGTATTGGCGGACACCCTGCGTGCAGACGCGCAGGGCTTGATCAATACCTTGCGCGCAGCAGGTATTCGCATGACCTTGTTGAGTGGCGATCGTAAGCCGGTCGCGGATGCGATTGCACGTCAATTGGGCGGGATGGAAGTTATTGCCGAAGTCTTGCCCCAGGACAAGGATAGGGTCATTCAGCAGTTGCAGCAGCGGGGTGAGTGCGTGGCCATGGTGGGCGATGGCGTCAATGATGCGCCTGCGCTGATACGCGCCGATGTGGGCATTGCATTGGGTTCGGGTACGGATGTGTCGGTCGAAAGTGCCGATATCGTGCTGATGCAGAATGAGCTGGATAAAGTTCGTCTTGCGACGCAGTTGTCGCGACGTACCTTGCTTACCATTAAGCAGAATATCGGACTGTCGTTTGTATATAACAGTATCATGGTGCCTTTGGCGATGATGGGTCATGTGACCCCGCTGGTAGCGGCGATTACCATGCCGATCAGTTCGTTGCTGGTGATAGGTAATGCCGCGCGTATCCGTAACCTGTTTAACGAGCAAGCTCGTTCCCCTCACCCTAACCCTGATGAAACAGCTGATAAAACTACAGGTAAAACAACCCAATTCTGATTATGACGATAAAACAGTCATATCATCATCGGTAGCCATTCGACTAAGGCATCAAACAACGATGCCAAAGTCGCTGGTTATCTCCCGCACGCGGGCGAGGGGACAAACGAATCGCTACGCGAATTTCAAGTTAAGGACAGATAATAATGGATGTAATCTACAGTCTCATCCCCGGTATGACCTTCTTCGGCCTGGTGTTTGTCGGCATTCTCATATGGGCGGTGAAGAAGGGGCAGTACGAAGATATGGAAGGTAACGCCAGTCGCATCCTGCTGGACGACGACGAAGATGCGATGTTGCTGAGTCAGCCCAAAGCGCAGAAGGAAAAGAAACCTTCCGCGCCAGAGCAATAAAATCCTATTTCAATACCTCACCGTGCGCCAGCAAGGGTGCTCTCAACAGATCAAAATCCTTGGGCGGCAGATATTGCAGCAAAGGTTTTTCCCCTCCACCCAGGGCAATGTCCAGGCCGTGTTGTGGATAGAGCCAGTGGACCACGCCGGTTTCTTTTTCACGTATGCGCTGCGCGGGTTCGCCGAAGCGTTTCGCGAGTATTGCCTCTTCCAGTCGCACGGTCGGCAAGTAGGTGAGGCTGGCTACGGCTGACTGGCGTAAACGTGCCAGATCATCCGGGGTAAGCGTGATGCGTTTGCCGCTGGGCGTGCTGTTCATGCGTAATCCCCGCTTAAACATGCCCTGCATTTCTTCCGGTGACACGGCTATGGTCAGCACGATTTTCGCTTTCAGGCCGTTAAAGTTAACCTCGTCAAAGAAGGCTTCAATGCCCATGGGCGCATCGTTGGGCTTGAATAAACTGATCTCCAGTTCGGCCTGATTCTTGAATGCGAGTTCTACTTCACCCAGCGTGCTTTGACCCAAAGTAACGCCCAATACACGCGTGGTGTCGGGTGTCGGATGGGTGATGTTCCATGGCAGGGTGTCGGGCGTGTTAACCGTATTATCCGGCACCATGAGAAGGATGGATATCGATACGGCGACGAGCGCAAGAACGCCCAGAATTATTTTCTTGTCCATATCCGATTACGCTTTCGTTGCGGCAGCGTGAAGCACCAGGGCTGCGGCGGGAATTTTGCCATCTTTGCATTGATGCTCCGCATCAAATTCCATGACGACCAAGACCAGCAGTGCAACCATAAAGGGTAACTGGCCGATGCCGACAGCCAGCGCCCAACTGGTAATCTTGCTCATGCCCAGTTGCGGGCCACCCATGACCAGCAGGGTGGTCAATGTGCCTGTTACGATAAACAGCAGAAAGAATAGCTTGGCGCGCTTTGCAGCCAGCAAATTGTGGCACAGGACAAACAGGGAGGTTTCCCGGGACAGCGCCCGGTTTGCCTTGAGGATCACGTTGCCCAGCAGGACAATCGAAAGAATTGGCATCAATATGATGGGAATAAGGCTGGTTTTGAGCAGGCTTAAGGCCAGTACAAAAACAAAAACATGCACCACGATAAAGTCAAATAGCAGCACAGAGTGCAGAATTTTGGCACGTGAAATTTCGGCTTGGGTGACTTGGTGTTCCATCTGGATGTTCTCCGGTATTAAAATCAGGTGGCGAATAATCCACTCAACCACGCCGACTGTCAAACTAAGCTGCAATAAAGGGGGGTGGGCGAGATGCTGAGGTATATTAGCGAGAGCTGTTGAGGCAGGCTTGCAAGCCTGGCAGGTTGACG
>JAUSLX010000012.1 GCA_030645775.1 Gallionella sp.
ACATGTCGGGCTGAAGCCCGACCTACGTTTGCATCGAGTTGCAGCCGTTCTGATGGCGGCACTACTCGGCGGTTGTTCGCTGGCGCCAACCTATCAGCGCCCCGTCGCACCGATTCCTTTGACCTGGCCCGATACCGCAAAACCGGACGGGGTGCGGGCGATGCCGGACTGGCAGGTTTATTTTCCTGACCCGCGCCTGCAGGCGTTGATCGTGGCGGCGCTACAAAACAACCGCGACCTGCGCATTGCCACCGCGCGCATCGCCGAGGCGCGCGCGCAATATGGCATACAGCAGGCGGATCGTCTGCCGAATGTGAATCTGGATGCTTCACGTAACGCATCCTTGTCTCCTGCCAGTACGTCATTTACCGGCAGGCCGTTTCAGACGCAGCGCTATGACGTGAAAGTGAGTCTGGTGTCGTTCGAGCTGGACTTCTGGGGGCGGGTCGCCAGCCTGAATGCGGCGGCTAAGGCCAGTTATTTTTCGACCGAAGCGGCCCAGCGCAGTTTTCGTTTGTCACTGATCGCCGAGGTGGCGAACGCCTATCTATCGGCGCTGGAACTGAGTGAGCGCGTTCAACTGGCGACCGCCACGGCGCAGGGGCGCGCCAAGATGCGTGAACTGACCAACCGCCGTCGCGATGCGGGTGTTTCCGGCGATCTGGAAGCGTTGCTGTCTGAGGGGGAATATCAGGCTGCGCTGGCCGATAAGGCGAATCTGCAACGACAGCAGGCCGCAGCAGAGAACCTGCTCACATTGCTGGTCGGCGAAATGCCGGGCAAGTTACCGGAGGGGCGCAGCCTTGACCAGCAGGGCATAACGCCCGACCTGATTGCCGGCCTGCCCGGCGAGGTGTTGCTGCAACGTCCGGACGTGCTGGCTGCCGAACAACGACTTATCGCCGCCAATGCCAACATCGGTGCGGCGCGCGCCGCCTTCCTGCCGCGCATCAGCCTGACCGGCAGTCTGGGCACGGCCAGCCGTCAGTTGAGTGGCTTGTTCGGCGCAGGCAGCGATGCGTGGAGTTTCCAGCCGGCGCTGACCCTGCCCTTGTTTGATGCCGGAAGGAGTGCGGCTAATCTCGATGTGGCCGAGGTACGCCGTGTGGTTGCGGTCGCAGAATATGAAAAAACCCTGCAACAGGCGTTCCGCGAAGTGGCAGATTTGCTCAGTGCGCGCGACAGTCTGACAGAACAGCTTGCCGCCGGGCAGGCTAATGCCCGTGCGCAGCAGCAGCGGCAGGTTCTGGTCGAGGCGCGCTATCAGGCGGGCATCGCCAACCAACTGGAGTTGCTGGATGCACAACGCGATGCTTATAGCGCCGTGCAGGGCGAACTACAAGTCAGGCGTGCGCAGCTGGTCGCTGCGACGCAACTGTACAAAGCGCTGGCTGGCGATACGGACGGAAATAGGTAATGAGCGAAACTCAAAGCGGCAGCGTACAGACCCGCGCGCGCCTGATTGAAGCGGCGCGCGAGGTGTTTGCACAATACGGCTTTCAGGGGGCGACGGTGCGCGAGATATGTCGTCGCGCCGGTGCTAATGTCGCCGCTGTGAATTATCACTTCGGCAGCAAGGACGGTTTGCTCGGCGAAGCGTTAAATTTCAGTGGGCTCAAGGCGCTGCAAACGGACAATCTGACAGCCGATCACTGTCCTGAAAAGCGCTTGCGCCTGTTTCTACAGGATTTTATGCTGATGTTGCTGGACGAGAAAAGCGCTTCCCGGCAATGTCGCATCATGGCGCGTGAACTGGCCGACCCTAGCCCCGCGCTGGACAAAATCGTATCCGAGGCTATCGCGCCGCTGCATGAATTTCTGGGCAGGCTGGTGTGCGAGATTGTTGGCGACAAGATGAGCGCAGCGGAGCAATTGCGCTGCGTGTTCAGCATCCTCGGTCAATGTTCGTTTTATTACCATACGGAACCGGTGTTGCAGCGCCTGCATCCCGAACTGCATTATGACCGTAAGGAAATTGAAGCAATCGCGCAGCACATCGCGAATTTTTCACTGGCGGCATTGCTTGCCAAAAAGTCGGGCTAAACCCGTCAGTTGAATTACAATTCGGCTAATTTATTTTGCCGGATATCCTCATGCAACAACTCACGATCACTCGCCCCGACGACTGGCATCTGCATTTGCGCGATGATGCGCTGATGCAATCGGTGCTGCCTGATACCGCACGGCAATTCGCTCGCGCCATCGTCATGCCCAACCTCAGGCCGCCGGTCACGACCACCGCGCTGGCGCTGGAATATCGTCAGCGCATCCTCGCCGCGCTGCCTGCGGGTATGAAGTTCGAGCCGCTGATGACGCTGTATCTGACCGACAACACCAGCGCCGAAGAGATACGCAAGGCCAAAGCCAGCGGCGTGGTGCATGCGGTGAAACTGTATCCTGCCGGAGCGACCACCAATTCCGATGCAGGCGTGACCGACATCCGCAACACTTACGCGGCACTGGAAGAGATGCAAAAGCTGGGCATACCGCTGCTGGTGCACGGCGAAGTGACCGAGAGCCATATCGACGTGTTCGACCGCGAGGCCGTGTTCATAGCCCGCGTGATGCAGCCGCTGTTGAAAGACATGCCTGAACTGCGCGTGGTGTTCGAACACATCACCACTCAGGATGCTGCGCAATTCGTGGCCGCCGCGCCTGTCAATATCGCCGCGACCCTCACTCCGCAACACCTGCTCTACAACCGTAACGCCATGCTGGTCGGCGGCATTCGTCCGCACTTCTATTGTTTGCCCGTTTTGAAACGCGAAACGCATCGCGAGGCGTTGGTCAAAGCCGCCACCAGCGGCAGTCCCAAATTTTTCCTCGGCACCGACAGCGCGCCGCACGCGCAACACACCAAGGAAAACGCCTGCGGCTGTGCCGGTTGTTACTCCGCGCATAGCGCCATCGAGCTATATGCGGAAGCGTTCGAAGCGGCGGGCGCACTGGATAAGCTGGAAGCTTTTGCCAGCTTCTATGGCGCAGATTACTACGGCCTGCCGCGCAATACCGACACCGTCACCCTGCGCCGCGAAGAGTGGCAAGTGCCTGCGTCGGTGGGGTTCGGCGAGCATCGGCTCGTGCCGCTGCGGGCGGGGGAGACGATGCCGTGGAAGCTGGTGTAGGGTTTGTAGGGTGCAATAAGCGCAGCGCATTGCACCGGATGTTTAAATTTCCCACGTCCGGCGCAATGCACGTTGGTTATTGCGCCCTACGCGGGCTTAACGTTGACCGTAAGACAGGTAGGGTGGGCAGAAACTGCCCACCTTCATGTAAATCGCTGCCGCGTGGGCATTGCCCTCAAATTTTGAACGTTAGTTTTTTGGATAATCGATGAGAAATATTCAACCTCCACCAGATGTAATTCTCTCCATTCCTGTGGATTTACCAATTCCTTTAGATGATGGTGCGTGTGAGCACTTGGAAAACATGCTGATGCTCAATGTTTCCCTATGGTCAACCGATGATCAAAAAATCAATCTATCCTGCCTGTCTGGTTGGAACGTAATCTTCTGCTATCCGATGACTGGTCGCCCTGGATTTGCCATCCCCGAAGGCTGGGTTCAAATTCCCGGTGCAGCTGGATGTACGCCCCAAGCATGTTCATATCGTGACAGTCACACTGAACTCAAACGTAATGGCGTAGGCGTTTACGGCATAAGCGCTCAAACATCAGAAGCACAAAAGGAAGCATCTAATCGTTTGGGGTTGCCTTATCCGCTTTTGAGTGATACAGATCATTCTTTTTCCGCAGCTTTGAAACTGCCTCTGCTTGAAGTTAACGGTTTAAAATTGATCAAAAGGCTGACGCTTATTCTTAAAGATGGCGTGATCAAAAAGTGCTTCTACCCTGTATTTCCGCCAGATAAAAATGCTGTCGAGGTGATAGCTTGGCTCGCCGAAAATCAAACCTGACAATTAGGAACAGGCCGCGATATTTTGCGTAACATTTCTCAAACTTACTATGGAGTATCACCATGAGTGCAATTGTAGATACACTGGTAGCGCAAGCCAGAGGGTTGCCAGAGCAGGATAAGCTGGCTTTGCTGGATGCCTTGTTTGCTTTGGTCAGTCCAACCGAACCCGCTGTTGAGCAGGCATGGATAGCCGAGTGTGAGCAGCGCGCCGCAGCGATTGATCGTGGCGAGATGGCGCTAATAGCGGCTGACGAAGTGATGCTGAAATATCGCCAGTGATGCATTTGTATTTTTCGACAGCGGCGCGTCAGGAGCTGGATGACGCGTTCGAGTATCTGGAGTTGCAACAACTTGGTTTTGGATACCGTTTTACTTCCGATGTAGATGATGCATTGGCACGCATTCGCAATCAGCCGCTGGCATGGCATCCACTTGGAAAGCATCTGCGGCGTTGCCACCTTAAGCATTTTCGCTATGGCGTTATTTACCGGATACGCGAAGAACAGGCGGAAATCTTGGCTATCGCTCACGACAGTCGTCGCCCCGGATATTGGCGCAATAGAAAAACTTGAAAGACAGCCAGGCATGCCTTTATCAAATTACCTCGCTACCTCCCCGATCCTTGGCGACCGTGTCTATCTGCACCCTTCCTGCCAGGTGATTGGCGATGTGAAGATCGGTGACGACAGTTCGGTCTGGTGCAACACGGTGTTGCGCGGCGATGTGAACCGCATCGTGGTCGGGCGCGGATCTAACGTGCAGGATTTGACCGTGGGTCATGTGTCGCACCAGACGCCGGAAAAACCGGATGGTTCGCCTTTGATCATTGGCGATTATGTGACCGTCGGCCATGCTGTGATCTTACATGGCTGCACTATCGGTAATGACTGCCTTATCGGCATGGGTTCCATCATCATGGACGATGTGGTGATTCCCGATCAGGTGATGATAGGTGCGGGCAGTCTGGTGTCGCCCGGCAAAGTGCTGGGGAGCGGGATGCTCTATATGGGGCGTCCGGCCAGGGCGGTGCGCGCGCTGACGCAACAGGAAATAAGCTCTCTGCGCTATTCGGCAGAGCATTACATTCGCTTGAAGGATAATTACCTTTGTGATGCAAAAACGTAAATCAGAAAGAACGTGAGAATGAACGACCCAAAAGAAATCCTGCGCGCCAAGGTAAATCTGGAAACCGCACAAATGCACTGGAGTGAAATGCAACGCCATTTCGCCAGCGGTGCCGCACTGTTTGTGTCGCCCGATCTGGATCTGGTCGAGACGGCGTTTCAGATGTCCGAAGATAATGCCGGGCTGATTCAGCAGTGGATGGCGGCAGGCCAGTTCGGCAAGGTGACGGACGAGCAGGCGCGTGTCTGGTCGGCGGATAATGCGATGCACTGGGTCGTGGTCGTCAGCCCGTGGGTGCTGGTGCAGCCGGTGCTACAGGACGGGCAGGCGGTTTGCCGCGATCTTTCTGAATAACACCCCCGAGCAGCCGGGGGTAGTGCCGGTCACTGCAGGGGTGGTAGTGTTGGGCCTCAGGCGTTAGTCTATGCCTTGATCGGTGGCCGCATCTTTTTTATCACGATGCCCTTCTTTTTCAGCATCATTTCGATCTGCTCGCACAGTGTTTTCAGTATCTTGATGCGGGCGAAATTTTTGTCGTTCGCCTCTACCAGCGTCCACGGGGCGATAGTCGTGCTGGTTCTGTCCACCATGTCGGATACAGCCTGTTCATATGCGTCCCACTTTTCGCGATTACGCCAGTCTTCGGCGGTTATTTTGAAATGTTTGAAGCCGATTTTTTCGCGTTCCTTGAAGCGTTTTAGCTGCTCGTCACGGCTGATGGACAGCCAGAATTTAACGACGACGATATTGTGGCGTACCAGCTGCGCTTCAAAATCGTTGATTTCACTGTAAGCGCGCATCCAGTCAGCTTTCGAACAGAAATTTTCCACGCGTTCGACCAGCACGCGGCCATACCATGAGCGGTCGAAAATTGTCACACGGCCGCGCCGCGGAACGTGCCGCCAGAAACGCCACAAATAAGGCTGTGCCCGTTCTTCTTCGGTGGGGGCCGCGACCGGGATGATGTTGTAATAACGTGCGTCCAGTGCGCCGGTGATGCGGCGGATCGCGCCGCCCTTACCCGCAGCATCGTTACCTTCGAACATGGCGATGACGGTGATATTTTTGAACTTCGCGCTGCGGGTCAACAGGGCAAGTTTACCCTGATATTTTTCCAGTTCAGCCTGATAGTTTTTTTTGTCAATTTTCTGTCCGAGATCCAGCGTTTTCAGCATATTCAGCTGATCGATGGAAGGCAGTGGCGGGGGTGCGGAAACTTCAGGTTTTTTCGTGCTGGCCTCATCAAGGCGTTTGCGTATCGCATCCAGAATAACCTTGCCCACGGTCAGGCTGCGGTAGCGCGCATCGTAGCCTTCGACGATGGTCCAGGGTGCTTCGGCCGTGCTGGTGTGGCGGATGACGCTTTCACTGACAGCAAAAAATTTGTCGTACATATTGAAATGCTCCCAGTCACGTTTAGTGACGCGCCAGCGAGTCTTAGGGTCTTTTTCGAGCAGTTTGAGGCGTTTTTCCTGCTTGTCGCGGGACAGATGCATCCAGAATTTGAGGATCAGCGCGCCTTCATCGGTCAGCATTTTTTCCAGACGTTTGGCACGCTCCAGGCTCTGGTCCAGATCGGCTGTCTTTATGTGGCCCTGTACCCGGTTGATAATCGGCCAGGTGTACCAGGAACCCAGGAATATGCCGGTTCGGCCTTTTGGTGGCAATTCGCGCCAGAAACGCCACATCATCGGTCTATCCAGCTCTTCATCGGATGGATCGCCCATGCCGTGGGTTTGCAAAAAGCGCGGATCCATCCATTCATTGAGCAGGTTGACGGTCTCGCCTCGTCCAGCACCGTCTACACCGCCAATCAGAATGATGACTGGAAATGTGGCCAGTTTGGCCAGGTCCATCTGCGCATCCAGCAGGGCTACGCGCAATGGCGGCACTTCCTTGTCGTAAGTGCGCTTGTCTATCGTGTGACCGAGTTCAGCGGATTCAAACATGTTGGGCTCCCATATGTTGTGTAAGTGCGCCTATAAAAAATCAGGAATAATAGCCAGACGTAAGCTGGTTTCAGACGAGCCTTCAGGGCGGCTCAGCCACCATAGTCCGCTTTTCCTGATGCGTAAGGATTCGTGCTCACAGCCCAGTAACTGTGCAGCGACTGAACCCAGCGTCGGCTGGTGTCCGACCACCAGCACGGTACCACCGGCGTTTGGCCAGCGCACCGCTTGCAGTACGGCATGCACGGATGCACCGGGTGCGATAGTGGGAACAAGGGTGAAATCGGCGCTCAGTGCCGCTGCCGTTTGTTGTGTGCGGGTCGCCGGGCTGACCAAAATGCGGGTGTTGGCGGGTAAATGCCGGCGCAGGAAGATCGCCATTTTATCGGCCTGTTTGCGGCCCTTTTCGGTCAGTTCGCGCGTAAAATCGGGCGGGCCGTCTTCAGCTTCGGCATGACGCCATAAAATCAGATCCATTATGACCTCCAAATATTACGTTTTATTTATTGAAATATACTGTATATACTGTTTACAGCATTCTATTCCAAGGAGACAGTCATGAAAACCAAAAAATCGGACAAAGTTGAAGAAGTGGCCGCACCCAAGGTTGCAATCGCCGCCAAGCCGTTGGGGAAGCCGGCTGCTGCTGTAGCCCCCAAGCCTGTTGTGAAAAAAACTATCCCTGCTCCAGTTGAAGCTGTCAAAGCCACCAAAGCCACCAAAGCCACTAAAGCAACTAAAGTGGCAAAAGAGCCAAAATTAGCCAGAGTCGCTAAAGCAGTAAAAAAACCGAAATTAAAGGTGGTGCGTGACAGTTTCACCATGCCACAGAGCGAATATCAAAAAATCGCCGAGATTAAGGAACTGTGCCTGAAAGCCGGATTACCTGTGAAGAAAAGCGAAGTGCTGCGCGCCGGTTTGCAGGTGTTGAGTGCAATGGCTGAAGCGCAAATGTTGAATACCTTAAACGGTTTGGATAAAATCAAGACCGGACGGCCGAACAAGCATTGAAATTCAGGACTGAGGACTGATGCCGCAGGGGCATTCCCCGCACAACTAAGGGGCTACGCCCCAAGTTGTTGCGTGAAGGACTGGATAGCAAATCCTGAATCATGTTGAAGGCAGTGTGCCGGCGAGTTGTTTGAGCAACTCGTCTTGCGCACATTTGACGGCCGCGCGGCGTGGTTGTTTGTGGTGGTATTGACCTTCGCCATCCATATCCCACGCCTGGCTGTTGTCCTGCAGGTATATTTTCAGTCCTTCGTCAATCACGCGTTTCTTGAGCTTCTTGTCGAGTATGGGGAAGCAAACTTCGATACGGCGGAAGAAGTTTCTGTCCATCCAGTCGGCCGAGGCCAGATGTACGTCGTGCTTTAAATCATTGCGGAAATAGAAAATACGGGTATGTTCCAGAAAACGTCCGATGATGGAGCGCACCTTAATGTTTTCGGATAGTCCGGCAACACCGGGACGCAGCGCGCAGACACCGCGCACGATCAAATCTACCTTTACTCCGGCCTGCGAGGCTTCATAAAGCGCATTGATGGTTTCAGGTTCCAGCAGCGCGTTCATCTTGGCAATGATATGCGCCCGTTTTCCTGTCCTGGCGAGGGCTGTTTCGTTCTGGATGGCAAGCAATACCCGGGTGTGCAGCGTAAACGGCGATTGCCACAGGTGGTTGAGCGTACGTGCGCGACCGAGGCTGGTGAGCTGACCGAATACTTCGTTCGCATCGGTACATATCTCTTCGTTGCTGGTGAATAAACCGAAATCAGTGTAGAGCCGTGCGGTACGCGGATGGTAGTTGCCTGTGCCCAGATGCACATAACGGCGCAGCTTGCCGTCTTCGCGGCGTACCACCATCAGCATTTTGGCGTGGGTCTTGTGCCCTACCACACCGTAGACGACATGCGCGCCGACTTCTTCCAGGCGATTCGCCCAGTTGATATTGGCTTCTTCGTCGAAGCGCGCCAGTAATTCCACCACCACGGTGACTTCCTTGCCGCGCTGTGCTGCGGCGATTAACGCTTCCATCAGCGCGGAATCAGCGCCGGTGCGATAGACGGTCTGCTTGATCGCCACCACGTCAGGGTCGCTGGCGGCCTGCTGGATGAAATCGATTACCGGTTTGAAGGACTGGAAAGGGTGGTGCAGCAACACGTCGCTCTTGCGGATCACCTTGAACATGTCCGCGCCCTTTTTTTGCAATACGCCGGGTACGCCGGGCACAAAGGGAGGGAACTTGAGATCGTCGCGCGCCACCAGATTGGGAATTTCCATCAGCCGCACCAGATTCACCGGGCCGTGTACGCGATACAGGTCATCAGCCGTCAGCTTGAACTCTTTGAGCAATAACTCGGCGATCTGTGGCGAGCAATTGTCGGCGATCTCCAGGCGTACCGCATCGCCGAAATGGCGCTGCGGCAACTCACCTTGAAGGCTGAGGCGCAGGTTTTTGACTTCTTCCTCGTCCACGAACAGATTGCTGTTGCGTGTCACGCGAAACTGGAAACAGCCCAGCACTTCCATGCCGCTGAACAACTCATCGACATGGGCATGCAAGATCGAGGAAAGGAACACGAAACCATGTTCACAACCGCTGATTTCGGGCGGCATCGCGATAGTGCGCGGCAATACGCGCGGTGCCTGTACGATGGCGCGCGTGGAGTTGCGCCCGAAAGCATCCTTGCCTTGCAGCTCCACGGCAAAATTCAGGCTTTTGTTGAGCACGCGCGGGAACGGATGCACTGGGTCGAGGCCGATGGGCGTCAATACCGGCATGACCTCACGAAAGAAAAAATCCTTGACCCAGGCTTGCTGGGCCTCATTCCAGTGTGTGCGACGCAGGAATTTGATGCCATTCGCGGCCAGCGCAGGCGTGATGTCGGTATTGAACAACTGATACTGGTGCTTGATCAGTTGGTGCGCCTGTTCACGCACCAACTTGAGCGTCATTTGGGCGGTCATGCCATCTGCAGCAGTGGCGATGCCGCCCAGCTTGATTTGTTCCATCAGACCCGCCACGCGGATCTCGAAAAATTCATCGAGATTGCTGCTGACGATGCACAGGTACTTCAATCGCTCCAGTAACGGGATGCTGGCATCTTCGGCCTGGGATAGCACACGGCGATTGAACTCGAGTTGACCGAGTTCACGATTGAGAAATTGCTGTGGAGTAAACTTCTTAGACAAGAGGATGCACCTTAATTTTTTGGCGGCACGTAACCTTCCGGCATTTGCGTGCCTGCGCCGAAGAAATAACTTTCCATTTGTGTGGCCAGATACTTACGCGCTGCCGCATCGGCCAGATTAAGGCGATTTTCGTTCACTAGCATGGTCTGGAATTTGATCCAGCCTTGCCAGGCTTCTTTGGATACGTTGTCAAAAATCCGCTGACCCAGCGGGCCGGGATAGGTCGGGCGATCCAGTCCTTCGGCTTCACGACCCAGTTTTACGCATTGAACTATTCTTGTCATGTTGTATATCTCCGTGTAAGTGATTATGTGACGTAATTATGACATTAACGTGACAGTCGCGCAGCACTGAGTATCTTCGCGCATTTTTCTGTTGTGCCATGAGTCGTTACGAAACAGGAAAGCCGGGTCGCGGGCCCGTTAACATGAAACTCGCACAGCGATTCGTTTGCCCGGCTGCGCCCCCCTCGCTGCGCTCTCCCCGCATGCGGGAGAGGAGAGCGAAGCGAGGAGTCGAGGTGAGGGGAACGGGCATGGCGAATTTCATTATCAGGGGTGGCTGCTCGCCATGCCCGTTAGTGCGAGGGTGCGACAATATGACGCATTCTCACGGGACAGGCATTCGGTGACAATCAGGGCACATTTTTAAGCGAGGTCGAATTATGCAACTCAAGCGTATAACCATCTGTGTCGCGTTAGCCTTTGCGCCTGGCGTATTTGCAGCTGAGGCAGGCGTAGCTGCCTTGCCCGATGTCGAGGTGACCGGGAAAAAAATCCAGCCGTTGCCGGCCTTGAGTGATTCAGCGCTCGGTGCTACTGATCTTATCCGTTTACGCGCTACTACCAGCGATACGGCAAAACTGCTCGACGGACAACCGGGCGTCAGCCTTTACGGAGCCGGGGGGGTTTCCAGCCTGCCCGTCATTCACGGTATGGCGGATGATCGCCTGCGCATCAAGATTGATGGCATGGACCTGATCTCCGCCTGCGGTAACCATATGAACCCCGCACTTTCCTATATTGATCCGTCCAGCGTCGGCAGCCTTCAAGTGTATGCCGGCATCACGCCGGTCAGCGTGGGCGGCGACAGTATCGGCGGCACGATACAGGTGAATTCCACTGCGCCGGAATTTGCCGCTGCGGGGCAGGGGACGCTGCTCAAAGGTGAGGCGGGTGCTTTTTATCGCAGCAACGGCAATGCACAAGGCGGTAATCTTTCAGCCACGATTGCGGGCGAACAATTAAGCATGACGTACAGCGGTTCCACCGCCAAGGCCGACAATTACACGGCGGGAGCCGATTTCAAACCGGCCGGTCTGGCTTTTACAGATGCAGGTCAGTCACTTATAAATTCGACAAAATGGCTGTCTGGCAATGAGGTCGGATCATCCATGTATAAATCGACAAATCAATCCCTGGGGTTCGCGCTGCGCCACGAAAACCATCAGTTTGAATTCAAGTACGGCGAACAGGATATTCCCTACCAGGGTTACCCCAACCAGCGCATGGACATGACTGGCAACAAGAGCGAACAATTTAATTTGCGCTACAACGGACGATACGACTGGGGTGCGCTGGAAGCCCGTGCCTATAATGAACATACACGGCACAAGATGAACTTCCTCGAAGATAAGGTCTTCTGGTACATGGGCCCCGGTCAAACGATAGCTGCTCCGGGCATGCCGATGGACACCGATGGCAACAACAGCGGCGTGGTCGCCAAAGCGGATATTCTCATGTCGGAACGCGACCTGCTTCGGGTAGGGGGCGAGGTGCAGCAGTACCGCCTGAATGACTGGTGGGAACCGTCCGGCAATGGCGGCATGTCACCGCTTACATTCTGGAACATCAATAATGGTCAGCGCGACCGACTGGCTCTCTTCGGTGAATGGGAGGCTCAATGGAACCCGCAATGGCTGTCGCAATTCGGTGTACGTCACGAAACGGTTGATATGAACACCGGTACGGTACAGGGTTACAACACGGGTGCCACCTATGCGGCCGACGTGGCTGCCTTCAATGCCGCCAACCGCAAGAAGACTGACCACAATTGGGATATGACCGCGCTGGCACGCTTCACGCCTTCGTCCACGCAGACCTACGAGTTCGGCTTTGCCCAGAAAACCCGTTCGCCCAACCTCTATGAGCGTTACACCTGGTCGAAGGGCGGCATGGCTATGAACATGATCAACATGGCAGGTGACGGCAACGGCTATGTCGGCAACCTGAATTTAAAACCGGAAATAGCGCACACCCTGAGTGCAACTGGCGACTGGCATGATGCACAGGAACAGTGGGGTGTGAAGGTGACGCCGTATTACACTCAGGTGCAGGACTATATCGATGTCCAGCGCTGCTCTGCCGGATCCACGGTGTGTACCGCCGCAAATGTGATCAGGACAAACGGATTCGTCTTCCTCCAGCTCGCCAACCAGCGCGCGCGCCTTTACGGGATAGATATTTCCGGACACATGCCTTTGGCCGAATCCGGTGGTTATGGCAGTTTCAACGCAACAGGCGTGGTCAGTTATGTTGACGGCAAGAACGAGACTACCGGCGACAATCTCTACAACATGATGCCGCTGAATGCGAAGCTCTCCGTGATTCAGCGTCTCGCCGGATGGACCAACACCGCCGAAGTAAAGTTGGTCGATGCCAAGACGCAAGTATCGCAAGTTCGCAATGAACTTAGAACGGGTGGCTACGGATTGCTTAACCTGCGCAGCAGCTATGAATGGAAGCAATTCCGCTTCGATGTAGGCATCGAAAATGCCCTGGACAAATTCTATGGCGATCCACTGGGTGGCGCGTACGTGGGGCAGGGTCTGACCATGCCTCCAACAGGTGGCTGGTCATATGGTTACGCGGTTCCGGGTATGGGTCGCTCGCTCTATGCGGGCATGACAATGAAATTCTGATGGTGTAGCGCAAACCAAAGCCGCCGCTTACCCCGGCGGCTTTTTTACGGCCATGCGATTACGCTGCCGACCAGCTTACCAGTCCGGTGTAAGAGGTGATCAGCACGATCAGGCCGAAGGCGATGCGATACCAGGCGAATACGGTAAAGTCGTGGCGGCTGATGTAGCGTAACAGAGCGCGCACCGCGATGAAGGCGCTGATGAACGAAGTGATGGAGCCAACCAGGAAAATGCCCAGATCGTCGGCATGAAACTGATCGCGGTATTTCACGACTTCATAGAGTGTTGCCGCCGTCAGCGTCGGGATGGCGAGGAAGAACGAAAATTCGGTCGCAGCACGGCGCGACAGGCCGAAAAACAGCCCGCCTATGATGGTTGAGCCTGAACGCGAGGTGCCGGGAATCAGCGCCAGCGCCTGTGCCAGCCCCATCTTTACGGCGTCTTTCCAGTGCATGTCGTCCACGCTTTCTATGGAGACCGTATGGGTGCGTTTTTCTGCCCAAAGGATGATAAAGCCGCCGATGATGAACGCCAGCGCAACCGGAATCGGCGCGAACAGGTGCTCCTTGATGGCCTTGCCGAACAACAGACCAAGTATCGCCAGCGGCAGGAAGGCGATGAACAGGTTGAAGGTGAAGCGTTGCGCGGCTTCCTGTTTTTGCATCAGGCCGGAGCTTACCTGTGCCAGCTTGGCGCGATATTCCCAGCAAACTGCCAGAATCGCCGCAAACTGGATCACGATCTCGAACACCTTGCCGCGTGCGTCGTTGAAATCCAGCAGGTCGCCGACCAGTATCAAATGGCCGGTGGATGAAATCGGCAAAAATTCGGTCAGCCCTTCGACTACGCCGAGAGTGGCTGCCTTGAGTAAAAGAATAATGTCCATAAGTGTCCTGTAGGGCGGGTTTTAACCCGCCATCCTGTTGATTATCGAGATGCGTTGGTTCACCGCGCAGCGCTCTTCATCGTTCATTTCGATCCAGCGTGTGATCTCCTCGAAGGTGCGCAGGCAACTGCGGCACACTTCATCGCCCAGCACCGTGGTGCAGTGTCCGATGCACGGGCTTTCTGCGCTCAAAGATTTGGGCGAGGATGCAGGCTGCATGAATCAGGACTTGCTGTAGAGCTGGCTGCCCTTGGTGACGAACTCGATGGATTTCAACTCCATGCCTTTGCTCAGCGCTTCGGTTTCGGCGATGCCTTCCTTCGCCGCGAAGTCGCGTACATCCTGTGAGATTTTCATCGAGCAGAAATGCGGACCGCACATCGAGCAGAAATGCGCGACCTTGGCGGACTCCTTGGGCAAGGTTTCGTCGTGGAATTCGCGGGCGCGATCCGGATCGAGGCCCAGATTGAACTGGTCGTCCCAGCGGAATTCGAAGCGCGCCTTGGACAGCGCATTGTCGCGCACCTGAGCGCCGGGATGACCTTTGGCCAAGTCGGCTGCGTGCGCTGCGATCTTGTAGGTGATGATGCCTTCCTTGACGTCGGCCTTGTTGGGTAGCCCCAGGTGTTCCTTGGGCGTCACATAGCACAGCATCGCGGTGC